>DEAY01000172.1:805-6105 GCA_002348345.1 Verrucomicrobia bacterium UBA2970 | reverse complement strand
CGGCTATAATTTTGAAGTGCCGGCAAATTCGACCATGGAACTCTGCGATCCGATTCCGCTCAAGGCCATGGGACGCTTCAAACACGAAGCCGTCGCGGTCGACCCCGGGACGGGAATCGTTTATCAGACGGAGGACGTCGAGGACGGGCTCATCACCCGTTTCATCCCCAGCGAACCGGGCAACTTGAAGGCAGGAGGCAGGCTCGAGGCCCTGGTCATCCGCGATCAGATCTCCTGTGATACGAGAAACTGGCCCGACCAGAGTTCCAAGCCGTTTCCGGTGAACCAGTCGCTCGCGGTCGGTTGGATGCCGGTCGACGACACCGAGAATCTCAACGATACCATGCGAACGGAGGCGTTTGCCAATGGTGCGGCTATTTTTGCCCGCGGCGAAGGGATGTGGTACGGCAGCGGGAAAATCTATTTTGCCTGCACCAGCGGCGGCGTCGCCAAGCAAGGTCAAATCTTCGTCTACCAACCGAGTCCTCACGAGGGAACCTCCCGAGAATCAAAGCAACCCGGTCAGCTCACCCTCTACCTGGAGCCGAACAATACTCAACTCCTGCAATACGGGGATAATCTGACGGTGGCACCCTGGGGAGACCTCGTCCTCTGCGAGGACGGGGACGAAGATCAATACCTTCGAGGCATCACCTCCGATGGAAGAATCTATACCCTGGCTCGCAACAGCTATTGGGGAAAATCGGAACTTTGCGGCGTTTGCTTCGCCCCCAACCACCCCACGATGTTTGTCAACATTCAAGTCCCAGGAATTACCTTGGCGATCACCGGACCCTGGGAAAAGCTCGCCCAGACGGCAACGCCTTCGTGAGACCGGATGTGGAGGTCGGCCACGTTTCGTTCGCCCCGCTTTCGGAATCACCAAGGGGCGGAAGCAACAGAGGCCTCGAGCTTGCGCTCTGCTTCGTCTGCCAGCAACGGAAAGAAATCGATGCCAACGCGCCGCTCGATCTCGTCGATCGAAACCATGAAAGGGCGTAGGCCTTGTTCGGCACGGGCACTTTGAGGAATCAGATACGCCTGGGTCCGAACTTTCCCCTCCGTCTCATCAATCATGATCTTGAAAAAACCCTCAGGAACGGGAACCCCCTTCCCGATGACCTCCGCTCGCCGTCCAAAAACCGGCCCTGTCACGATCCATATCTCCCCAAAGCGGGCAGGGTAATTGATCGCGGCCCGCTCCTCAAGGTAGCGCCAAAGCCCCGCATTCATTTCATGCTTCTGGGGCACGATGTTGCTCATCAGAAAGGTCTCCAACTGAGCCTTCCGACCATAGCAACGAAAGATCCCGTAGTTGGGTGCAAGGTGCCCGCGGTCGTACCCGCTTCGCGAGTACTCGGCAGACTGCACCCTGGCAAGCGTGCGGGAATCCGTATCAAAGCCGGAAGGCCGTTCCGCCGCAGCCTGGGGTCGCGCTTGGTCGGAGAGTCGGTATGCCACCCAAAGAGGAGATCGTCTGGTCTCCGAATAGCCGCAAACATACCCTTGGTTCTTCAAGACGCGGAACCGAATTCCCCCTTCCGCCTTCGGCACTCCCCCGTAGATCAGGTTGCGCTTCGCGTCGAACTCGGAGGCGATGAACTGATTTCCGTAATAATACTGGTAAAGGTCAACGGCCAACTCGAACAACTGCACATCCTTCTCCTGCTGAAAGTAGTTGACCAACAACCGTTCGATCTCCTGCTGTCGCGAAGGGGGCTGGTTAAAATACCAACCCACCCCGACAACGATCAGGACGCCATGAACAAGAACCACCAAACGGCGCCCCCAGCGAGTCCCCAACAAGAGTCCGATCCATCCCCGCTGCCTTCTCTTTTTTCGACGCCGTCTTGCCACCCTATAACCTACAACCAGCCCTCCAGGAATCAAGACCGCGCCATTCCGTGCGGGTTGATATCGGCAGACCCTCTCCTCAACCTCAACCCGCCCCTAATCCGCCTTACCAGACTGTCCCCCTCCCAGAAAAAAGCAGAGCCATAAACACACGGCAAATTGAGATGCCGACGCCCCATCAGCTCCCAAAGGAACGGTTAAAACGTCGCGATCGGATTAAGCGGCGATCCCGTCCCACCCTCCACCGCAATCGGAGACGTGGTGAGCATGAACTCCCATCGATTCAGACGAGCCGCGGTTTCGGCAACCGCCTCAAAATCACAATTATCAAGGATATGGACCCCCAACGCGTGAAGCGCAAAAAGGTGGATCGGCTGACTCACCCCGGGAACTCGGGATGGCATCACATCACTCGCCCCATCGCTTCCAAGAATGGCGATATCCCGCTCCTTCAACCACTTACCACAAGAGGCATGAAGCCCCGGCATTCCGGCCGACACCGGCCAAGCGCCCTTCTCGTCTCGCCGGGTCCATCGGCCCGTTCGAATCAGCAAAATATCCCCGCTGGAGACCTTCACTCCGGCTCGTGATTCCCAAGCATCCAGGTCCTCCGGAAAAATCGCCTCGCCCGGTTCCAAATACCGCTTTCCCTTCAACCGAGGGATGTCCATGAGAATGCCTCGGGACAATACCCCGTTTTTCAGATTTTGGATCCCCAGCTTCAGGGCTCCCTCCCGGGTCACGACATCTCGAGAGTATCCGTTATAGATCTTGTCGTTGTAAAAGAAATGGCAGAGTGAATCCATATGGGTGTGCGCGAAGCCATGGTAGATCACCGAATAGTGATCGGAGGCGAACATCCCCTTTGATCCCTTGCCATAGGACAGCATCGTATGTTCAAACGGGTTCGGATTATCGGGTGCTTTGGTGGTTTCGGCGGTGCGAGCCATCGAAACCGAAATCCCCACACGCACCAACTTGGCCGCGGCCATTCGCTTTTCAGGGGTGATCAAATTGAGGGCCCCCAATTGGTCGACCGCCCCCCACCTTCCCCAGTTTGAAATTTCCCCGAGGATCCGATTAAAGTCGGCTTCGGTCATGTCATGTTGGGCGTGCAAGGAGGAAACCCAACCCGTGCCCGTTATCAGAAAAAAGAGAACGCTGAAAATCTTCATGGTGGACTCTCCTTATAATCGCTACTCGTCCTCTCGGCGAGGGAGAAATCGTCCAGACGGACTGGCACGTTTTTCCTCTGATGCCCCGTCATCATCCGCCCTCTCGCTTCAGGGTTGAGCATTGGTTATGACTTCGCCATACTGCTGTGATGCCATTGCAACCGCTCGCCCGCTGGACCTGCCTCGCCTCACTAACCTTCGCCCTCGTCCCCTCCTCTGCCGGGACTGCGGACGATCCAGCCCCTCTCCTCTGCCGGGGTCATTACCATTCCGAGACCGAGGCGATTAAGCAGATCGACCGCTTGCTGTCCACCCACTCCAATCTTACGGAATGGCAACAGCGGCGGCAGCGGGTCCGCCAGCAGATCCTGGTCGGATCCGGTCTCTCCCCGCTTCCCGAACGCACCGCTCTCAAGCCAATCATCCATTCGAAACGCAACTATTCAGGTTACACAGTCGAATCGGCAGCATTTGAGGCTCGGCCCGGATTCTTCGTCTACGGCAACCTCTACCGCCCCGCCCAGCAACTCGGGAAGCATCCCGGCATCCTCTGTCCACACGGTCACGCTTCCGGTCCAGCGGGAGGCCGATACCGGGCCGACCAACAAAACCGATGTGCCACCCTCGCTCGGATGGGAGCCGTTGTATTTTCCTATGATATGATCGGATACGGCGATTCTCGTCATCTTGGATGGCAGCATGACCACCCCCAAGCCCTCCCCCTCCAAACGTGGAGTAGTATTCGAGCCCTCGACTTCATTCAGTCGCTTCCCGAAGTCGATCCCGATCGGATCGGAGTCACGGGTTGCTCGGGTGGAGGCACGCAAACGTTCCTTCTCACGGCGCTCGATCAGCGAGTGAAAGTCGCTGCGCCCGTGGTCATGGTGTCAGCTCACTTTTTTGGAGGCTGCCACTGTGAAAGCGGCTTCCCCATCCACAAGACACCCAACTACGAAACGAATAACGCGGAGATCGCAGCCCTCGCTGCCCCGCGCCCCCTTCTCCTCGTCTCCGTTGGCGGGGATTGGACAAAGAACACACCCCAAGTCGAGTTCCCCTTCATTCAAACCATCTACGGCCGTTACGGTGCCGCGCCCATGGTGACCAATGTTCACCTCCCTGACGAGGACCACGGCTACCAATTCCCCAAGCGTCAGGCGATGTATCCCTTCATGGTCAAACATCTCGGATTGAACGATACCGCGGTGCGCGACCCCGACACGGGCACCTATGATGAGACGGCAACCCACATCGAAACGCCGGAACAAATGCGGGTCTTCAACTCACTCAAGGCGATGCCCAAGCACGCGCTCGCCCCGGGCACCCCGGTCACGCTCCGCTGAGACTCGCCCCGGGCACCGAATCGCCGAAGACGATCCGTTGTATGACGACAACGCTCAGGCCAGGATCGGACGGATCACCTGCCCATGCACATCGGTCAGACGGTAATCCCGACCTTGAAAGCGGTAGGTGAGTTTTTCGTGATCGAACCCCAGCAGGTGCATGATCGTGGCCTGTAGGTCGTGGATGTGGACCGGGTTCTCGGCGATCGCGAACCCCAAATCATCCGTCATCCCGTAGTGAGTCCCACCCTGAATGCCGCCACCCGCCATCCACATCGAGTTACAATCAGGATAATGGTCTCGACCCAGGACATTACTTTTGGCTGTTCGGCCCTCCCGAAACGGGGTCCGGCCGAACTCCCCTCCCCAAACAATCAGAGTCTCTTCCAACATCCCTCGATCCTTGAGATCCTTGATCAAGGCCGCCACCGGTTTGTCCATCGTTCCGCATTTTTTAGTCAACCCGTCGGTCAAGCCCTCGTTAGGCCCCGTACCGTGAAAATCCCACCCCCAATCAAAGAGTTGAACAAACCGGACACCTGACTCAACGAGCCGACGAGCCAGGAGACAATTGTTTGCGAACGAACCCGCCCCCGGCTCCGCGCCGTAAGCTTCCAGGGTTTTCTTCGACTCCTGACCAATATCCATCAGTTCGGGCACCTCAGCCTGCATTCGAAAGGCCAGCTCATACTGGGCAATCCGGGTCAGCGTCTCGGGACTCCCCAACTCGGCGGCCTGGATCTCGTTGAGATCGCGAAGCGCATCCAAACTCTGGCGCCGCAATGAACGGTTCATTCCCCGGGGGTCGGATGCGTAGAGTACAGGATCGCCCTTGGAGCGGCATTGGACTCCTTGGAATACGGAAGGTAAAAACCCGCTCCCATAGGAATTTCGCCCCCCATTGGGCTGCACGCCACTGGAGATGAGC
>DEAY01000172.1:0-486 GCA_002348345.1 Verrucomicrobia bacterium UBA2970 | reverse complement strand
GGCTGCACGCCACTGGAGATGAGCACGACGAATCCCGGCATGTTCTCATTTTCCGTTCCTAACCCGTAGCTCACCCACGATCCCATCGAGGGACGGCCTGATCGGGAAGAACCGGTATACACCAGCAATTCAGCGGGGGCATGATTGAACTGATCGGTGTAGACGGAATTGATGACGGCCATCTCGTCGGCAACCGTATGGAAGTTCGGAATCGCATCGGACATCCAAGTTCCTCCCGCCCCCTCCCGCGTAAAGGTCCTTGGCGTGCCCAATAACTTCGGCACACCGGTGGTGAACGCAAAAGTCCGCCCCTTGAGAACCGATTCCGGACAGTCCTCCCCGCTTCTCTTGACCAACTCGGGTTTGTAATCAAAAAGATCCAGATGAGGTGGCGAACCCGTCATGTGAAGATAAATCACCTGTTTCGCCCGCCCAGGAAAATGAGGTGCCCTCGGCGCCATCGGATTGGCGGGGGGCACCGCCCCC
>DEAY01000012.1:17811-18071 GCA_002348345.1 Verrucomicrobia bacterium UBA2970 | reverse complement strand
TTGATCCTGGTGGTTGCCGTTCCCGATTTCGTCCTGTTCCTGCCCCGCCTCTTGGCCCCCACGTTTCTCTAACGTGCTCTAACGAACAGGAGGCCATGAGAATCGTGCCTCGACTGAATCGCGATTTTCGATTAGGTTGATGGCGTGTCAACCAAGCCGAAAACCGCCCCCGCATCGAACGAATCGTTGGCGCAACTGTCCTACGAAGAGGCGTTGGAGCGATTAGAAAAAACGGTCGAAGCCATGGAAGGGGGCGATCT
>DEAY01000012.1:16776-17484 GCA_002348345.1 Verrucomicrobia bacterium UBA2970 | reverse complement strand
CCCCTTGAAAAACTGATCGGACACTACGAGGAGGGGATGCGCCTTCGTCAGCGTTGCTTGGAGAAGCTGGCTGAAGCGGAGGTGAAGATCAAGGCCTTGGAGGAATCGATTGAAGGGGACTTTGCACTGAAACCGTTGACACTGGATGATGAATCCGAATAATTGCCGGTTTTTATGAGTCGTTTCCTCGATATGGTCGATAATCCGGACCACGTTAAGAAACTAACGTTGGACCAGTTGAACCAATTGGCAGGAGAGATCCGGGAGGATCTCATCCAGGCTTTGGCAAAGAACGGGGGCCATTTGGGGCCAAACCTGGGCGTCGTCGAATTGTCGATTGCCTTGCATCGTTGTTTTGACACGCCGCGGGACAAGTTCGTTTGGGACGTGAGCCATCAAACCTACGTTCACAAAATCCTGACCGGACGGAAAGATCGCTTTCCGACGATCCGTACGACGGATGGACTCAACGGGTTTGCACTGAGATCGGAGAGTGAACACGACTGTTATGGAGCGGCTCACGCCGGAACGGCCCTCTCCGCAGCGCTGGGCATCGCCGTCGGGCGTGATCGATTGGGAACTGATGAAAACGTGGTTGCCATCTTCGGGGATGCCGCTCTGACCAACGGAATCTCCTTTGAAGCGCTGAACAATATCGGGGCTGTGACCAATCGATTCATTGGTATCCTCAATGATAACGAGTGGAGC
>DEAY01000012.1:0-16459 GCA_002348345.1 Verrucomicrobia bacterium UBA2970 | reverse complement strand
ATCCTCAATGATAACGAGTGGAGCATTGCCAAGAATGTTGGCGCGATCGCCAACTACCTCAATAAACTGATCACGCATCCGTCCTACTCCCGGCTTCAGCGGGATTTTGAGAAACTGATGAAGCGGTTGCCGAAAGGGGAACTGGCCGTCAAGCTCGGGCACCGGGCGGAAGAGATTCTCAAGGGAACCGTTTCGGATTTGGTTCTTAAGGAGTCGGAAAACAAGACGGAGCAGGATGGCCGCGGCGGCTTTGGGAACAGTCTCATTTTCGAAGAAATGGGGTTGCGTTACCTCGGGCCCTTGGATGGGCATGACTTACCGATGTTGATTGCCGCCCTGGAATACGCGAAATCCTGTGATCAGCCGATCGTCCTTCATGTGCTGACGAAGAAAGGGAAAGGGTATGAAGCCGCGGTCAAACACCCCGAGAAACTCCATGGGGTGGGCCCTTACGATGTGAAGACGGGCGCGGCCATCAAAAAGGCAACCCACATTCCCGCCTGGCAGGATGTCTTTGGCGAGACCATGGTCAAGATCTGCAAGAAGGATTCGACCGTGGTCGGGATCACCGCGGCGATGCCCAGCGGGACGGGCCTGAAGAAGCTCGAGAAAGAAATGCCAGACCGCTACTTCGATGTTGGAATCGCCGAGGAACACGCGGCCCTCTTTGCCTGCGGCCTGGCCGTCCAGGGCTTCCATCCGGTTTGTGCCATTTATTCAACGTTCCTCCAGCGTGCCTACGACTGCATCATTCACGATGCCGCCCTTCAAGATTTACCGGTGACCTTCTGTATGGACCGGGCTGGACTTTCGCCGCAGGACGGGCCGACGCATCATGGGATGTTTGATATTTCGTTTCTCCGATGTGTGCCCAACATCATCGCAATGGCACCCAAGGACGAAGATGAATTAGTGGATATGCTCTTCACGGCGACTCATGAAAAGCACCCGACCTTTCTTCGCTATCCACGGGGTGCCGCGGAAGGCGTCGCCATTAAGGAGTCCCCCCGCTTGCTCGAGATTGGGAAAGCCGAGATCCTTCGTCCCTATGCCGACAATGGCAAGTCCAAGGTTGCCCTCTTTGGGCTCGGAAACCTGAATCGAATGGCCAGAGAGGTGGCGGATCAATTGGCGTCTAAGGGCTACGATGTGGCGGTGATCAATCCCCGGTTCACGAAACCGATCGATGAGAACGCGACAGAGTATTTTGGCAAGATCTCGGATCTGGTGGTCACCTTTGAAGATCATGTTCTCCCAGGGGGGTATGGAAGTACGGTGGTCGAGTTCTATGGAGACCGCCGCATCACGACGCCCGTCGTACGGATCGGGTGGCCCGATCAGTTTATCGAACATGCGTCCTCAGTGGATGTGCTTCGAGAGCGTTATGGCCTGACGCCGGAGGCGGCGATTGCCCGCGTCGAGGAAGCGCTTCCGCGATCAGCGGTGGATGCCGGCGAACGGCAGGAGGCGGTTGCCTAGGCCTGTTCCTTGGAGGGGGGTGCTGGGGGGGCTGGGCGGTGCCAATTGCAATTGAACGGGATGAGTGGATGCGACTTGCTGGTGGGAGTGCTTCATCCTCGATAGTGCTTGTGATAGGGCCGGGTCCGTTGCCCTAGGGTCCAAGGGCCCATGAGATTCTCGACTCATGCCTTCGGCAGTGGCGCCGCGGAGGCGAAATCGTGGGTGGTGTCGGATTGAAGAAAGTGGATCCAGCAGTGAACCACTGGTCGATGGTAAATCCGTTCAAGCGCCGACTGATAGGCCATCAATTGGGGGCGGTGGATATCGAGTTGCCGGTTGAGCTGGGAGGGATCGATCCGCTCTGATTTGAAGTCCAGTAACCAGATTTCCCCTGGGGTCAAGACGGCGAGATCGATCACCCCCTGCAGAATGACCCAGTCTCTCATCTTCGGGTCTTGAGCATCGTCGTTGAAATCGAAGCCGAGTTGCTGGAGTTCCTCGACGGCAAACCGGGCGGTAAAGGGGAGCTCGCGGTGAAGTCGGTCGGATTCGGCGCGAATCATTTCGCCCACATCCGATGTCCAGAAGGCGACAATCCGTTCCAGTTGAACCTCGGTCACGTCCGCTTCCACGATGATTCCTTGTTCGATCAAGCGTTGAACTTCCCCTCGGGTTGACTCCAAGTTCGAACCCAAAACTGGGGTGATCCACTGGAGAATGCGGTGGTAGGCGAGTCCCGTTCGAAGACCTTTTGTTGAGCCCCCCTGGTCGGGTCGCATGGCTGGGTGGGGGAAGGAGGTGGCTGTCATGGGTTCCTCATGGCGATTGAGGCGGGAGACTGAAACTTTAGCCGGTTGCAACGTTGCTTGGACCGAAGGATACGCCCAACCGAGTCTTGCGTTGAGTTGCTCCAGTTGCCCCGCACTCAAATCCTCAGGAAGCTCGGTGGGATCCGGGGCGTCCCCGGGTGGAACCGCTTTGTCGCTGCCCTCAGCGAGTCCATCGTGTTGTTGGACAATGACCCCATTCCCTGTCCCCTCCATTTGAAAGCACCACGGCACAAGCCAGTCGGCAAAGCTTTGATTGGCCTTTAGTGAATCGAGGGGGCGGGGATCGGTTGCCCGCCAGGTCTCTTCGATTTGTCGCTGACGTCCGCTGGCGACAAGAATGAGTTTTTCCTTCGCTCGGGTCATGGCGACGTAAAGGAGTCGTGCTTCTTCATCGATCAACTGCCCTCGCTGGTTTTTCTGAGCGAACCAGTGGGCGAGCGAAGGATAAGTTTGGGCCGTGTCAGGAAGAGCGATCACCGAGCAAAGGCCATAGGTTTCGTCGATGATGAGAGAGTCGGAGAGATCTCGCGTGTTGAAACCCTTTTCGAGATCGGCCAGAACCACGACGGGAAACTCCAGACCCTTGCTCTTGTGAATGCTCATCAGTTGCACCGCATTGTTTGCGGGAGGCGTTCCGAGCTCGACGTCAAATCCGGATTGGGCCAAGGCATCGAGCCACCTCAAAAAATGACTCAAACTCGGTTCAGGCTGACGCTGGAAATCCCGCGCCAGACGAATGAGCTGTTGAAGGGATGCCTCTGGCTTGCGCTCAGGATGGAGACTGGACATGTATTCGACGTAGTATTCGGTCGCCAGAATGGTTTCGATTTGGTTGGCGACGGTCATGGCGCGGCCGGCCCTTCGCCACTGTTGGTGCTGGCTCAAGAGTTGTTCGCACTTGGCCAGAGTTGAATGGATCTGTGTTTTGAGACGGGTGGGATCTTCGGCAGCCCCGTTCTTGATCCGCTCTGGGAGGGCCTGATGTTTGTCGGGAAATTGTTGGATCGCCCGCCAGAATCTTCCCTGGGGTGACGCCAGCCGTATCAGGGCCAATTCGTTCGTCGTAAAACCAAGAAAGGGAGATCTGAGTAGCGCGAGCAGTGGAATGTCCTGGAGGGGATTGTCGATCACTTTCAAGAGGGCGATGAGATCGTTCACCTCTGGCAACTCGAAGAATGTTTTCAGACTGGCCTGAACGGGAATCCGGTAGCGGGAGAGAATTCTTGCGAATCCTTTTGAACGTTCCGAGACCGTGCGAAGCAAGATGGCGATGTCAGACCAGCGCAGGATTCGGCACTGACCCGAGGCGTCCCGGATCTTCGGTGGGTCGCTCATGAGCTGGACGAGTCTCTGGGCGAGCCGGTGGATTTCTGGGCTGTCGGGTGGGTTTTCTATCTCACGGCCTGATGGCGTTTTCAACAGGTGAAGCTCAACTGAGGGAGGGGGGGCTCCTGGCGAGGGACGGATCGAATCCGGTGGTCCTTCGGATTGGCCGGGCGTCAAGCGAGCCGAATCGGGATAGTGGAATCCTTCGACTCGCGATGACAGGTGAGTGCAGAAGTGATTGATGAGATGGATGAGCTGGGCACGGCTCCGAAAATTGGACTGAAGATAGACACGAGTGCCTTCCAGAGGGGGCTGTGTCCAGGCATGTTCGTAAGTATTCAGAATGTTTGGATTGGCGCGACGAAATCGGTAGATGCTCTGTTTCACGTCACCGACAATGAAGAGGTTGCCCCGTGGATGCGGGCGAGCGAGCCCTTTAATGATGGCATCCTGGGCCCCGTTAATGTCCTGATATTCGTCTACAAACACGTGGTCGTAGCGGTCTCGAATGCGTTGGGCGATCGCCGTGGTCGATTGGCGCTCGGTTCCGGTGAGGAGGGTGAGTGTCAACTGTTCGAGATCGTGGAAATCGAGTCCCTCCGACTGAGTTTTCAGTTTGGTGTAGTGATGATTGAATTCCTGGGTGAGCTGAATGAGCGTTTTTATCCAGGCACGATGGTGATGCCAGTCCTCTTGCAACGGATGACGTGAGGGGGGCTCGGAGGGAGGGAAGATCGATGCCAGGAAGTGGAGGTCGGCGTAGAGGGTTTCAAAGGGTTGGCGGAAACGTGTCTTTTCTCCTCGAGCCCATTTCAGGTCGGTTTCACTGGCTTGGTGAATCAAGACACCGACCGGGTGAAAGGCATCCTGTTCACCGAACGACTCTGCGGAGCCAGGGCTGATTTGTTGGAATCGTTCCTGCAGTTTGTTGAGGAAGCCCAGGCAGTCGTTGAGGTTGGAACATGCGGGGGCGTGGTCCTGGAGGTGACAAGACCAATCTTGAATCCATGGAACGAGATCAGAGAGCATCCATCGTCGCCATTGGGTGGGGGATGATTCCTGGGCTGCCGCGAGTTGCTGGGCGAACCACCGATCCGGTTCAGCGAGCGATTGGGCGTAGTGATGGATCCGAAGGACGAGGTGGCGAATCGTCCGGTCCGTTCCTTGTCCCATCTGATCAATTTGACGGCAGAGGAGCCGCGATTTCGAATGGCGCTGGGCGTAGTGCTGGTCGAAGACCTCGTCGAGCGCCGTTTCGGACAACTGAAAGCTTTCTTCCGTGGAGAGGACCCGGAGGGATTGACTGAGGCCCAACTCGGTGGCGTGGTCCCGGATCAGATGGAGCGCCAAGCTGTGGAGGGTCCCGATCCTAGCTGAGGTGAGAAGCGTCAGTTGCTCGATGGCTCGATGGCGATGCGTTTCAGAATGGAGCTTTTCTTCAAGGGCTAACTGAATACGCTCCTTCATTTCGGCCGCGGCCGCCTCGGTGAACGTGACCATAAGGACCCGATCAAGCGACCCGGGTGGGTTGTCTCGAAAGAGGCGATCCAGGCATCGGCTCACCATGGTGCGGGTCTTCCCTGTCCCGGCACCGGCCAGGACCAGGGTGTTTCCCTTCGCGGCGACCGCCTGAAGCTGTGCGTCGGTGAGGTTCATTTCAGGTTGGCTGCTGGGAAGGCACGTCTGGCGGGGGTTCAACCAGGGTTCGAAATTGATGCTCAGCGGGATCCAGTCGGCAGACGGTCGAGTAAAGACAATACTGGCAGGCCGAAGTCTTGCCATGAGCGTAGGGATCGATCGCGACATCTCCCTTGAGAATGCGGTTGCCCATCGCTCGTATCGATGCCTCGGTTTCGGTTATCGTGGCGTGAAATTGCTCCGTGGGCATGACGTACCATGCCTGTTTCACGGGCTGTCCGTCGTTTTTGAGGCGATATTGGATTTGATCGCCGTTCTGCCGGTCAGGCCGATTATCCAGTTGCCGGAGAAGGGAATGATCGAAAGCGCCGATGTGTTGGAATGCTTTCGGTCGATCCTCCCAATGGCTTTGCTGTGCCCGATCTCGGGTCGGTTGCCGGGGAGAGTGGCCTCGCAGAGGGACAAAGAAGACCCCTGCCGGATAAAGGCTTTTGAGTTGGAGTTCCTTGCGAATGTCTGGCACGTGAGCGACCACATTGAGATAGGCGAGGAGTTGAAGTTGAATGCCGTGGCGCATCAGGAGCGGATCCAGTTTTCTCCCGCTTGATTTGTAGTCAATGACGATGACGGGGACTTGATCCCCCTCAGAATCGAGTCCCACATCGAGTCGATCGATGGTTCCGGAAAAGGAAAGTGAGCCTTGTTCCAGCGTGACCACCCAGGGTTGGATGCTGGGTTGGGGGCCGCCGAATTGGAGTTCCGATGCTCTGGGATCAAATCGGTAATGAGTCATCCATTCCAGAAGGATACCGACGAACTCCTGGAGCCGGCGAATGGTGGATTCCAATAAGAACCGGGTTGCCTCAGAATCGGAGAAGATCCCCTGGTCGAACCGTTCCCCCAACTCGTGGCCGATCCTTTCAATCCGATTCCGGCCCTCGGCGGCGCTCACGTCTCGCCAATTCCGATCCTCCGACCGAACCTCGCGATGAAAGGTTTCGAGGACCAAGTGTTGGAAGGTGCCGAGTCGTCGGGGGTCGATTTCGAAGGGGATGCGTTCCTCACACCGGAGTCCTGAGTGGACAAAGAATCGAAACGGGCAGGCGGCGAATTGTTCGAGTCGCGAGACGGACGTGTGGATGGTAGCGTGGCTTCCGCCGAAGAGTGAGGTGGCGAGCGTCGGGTTCAGTGTCAGGGTTCTGGGACCAGGAGAGCATTCGTCTGCGAGAGGGATTCGGTCGAGACTGAGGAGGTCAATCCGGTGGGCCCAGCCGGGGATTTGTTGTCGGGCAAAGAGGTGGTTGAAAAGCGGTTGCAGAAACTCACTGACGTGTTCTGCCTCTGCGATGGGCAAAGCGGACCGGAGTGGGACTTCGGTGGGCAAAGGAAGAACGTGTTTCATTTGGCAGAGCAGCGGAGAGGGATTGAGAGGCGTGCCCTCGGGAGACTGATGGGCATAGGTCAAGGTGAGTTTGCGACGGGGGCGGGTGCAGGCGAAATAGGCAAAATAGTGTTCATTGGCCAGGGCTCGCTTTGAAGAGGGAAGCAAGTCTTCAAAGGAGCTGCCGAGGAGCTCTGCTTCGACTTCGGTGAGGAGGGATCGGGATCCGGGGGCAGCGGGAAACACGCCCTCGTTCAAACCGAGGACGAGGGCGTAATCGATTGTTGCCGTCCGGGTACGATCGACACTTCCGATCAGCACTTGATCGTTGGTCGGGGGAATGATTCCGACCGTCAGGCGCGATAGCCCCGCCTCGAGAATCGGGAGCCAATCCCTCAACGGACGATGATCTTCAGCGAAGGCTAGGTCGACATTGTCGAGCCATTTTTGGAGTTCCTCCCAGACCCCGGCGTGGAGCGCAGGTGGGCTCTGGAGGGTCAAGTCGACCGATGAGGTCGAGGCAGCCTCCCACGCCAGCAACTGATCTTGCAAATCGATGGATTCCCAAAAGGCTTGAATGGCCTGGACGAGTTGCGACCCTCTAATGGGTTCCGAGGAGCGGTGTGATGACGGGAATAGAAGCGCCTCAAACCGAGTCAACGGACGAATTACTTGATGCCGAAGAGCCTCCAGCGTGTCATCCGCCGATTCCGTTGCCGAAGGGGGCCGTTGCCAGTCGCTGCCGTCGAGTCCCTGGGTGACCGCCAGATTCTCGAGCTCATCAACGACGTCCTGGTCCGAAGTGATGAGTCCGGTCTTAAGTGCTGCCATCAGGTCGGTGGTTCTCCAGCGGTAGGCCACGAGCCGGAGGAGATTGTGGGTGAGCCGAATCGCCGGGTGATGACGAACGGCTTCTCTTTGATCGAGAAAGAAGGGAATCTGATAGCGATTGAAGATCCGCTTAAAGTCGTCCGAGTAATCCTCCAGTCTTCGTACCATGATGACGACGTTGCGGTAACGGGACGGGGTCTCTCGGACGTATTCTCGAATTCGGCGGGCTGCCTGAATGACTTCTTGCTCTCGCGTCAGGCATGGGATGAGTTCGATCCCTTTCGGTGGCACAAGGGGAGGGGGTGGTGAGGGGGGCGGCCGGTTCCACCCCTCCTCCAGGTGTTCGAGTGCGGGGGTTGAGGCAAAACGGTTCTCTCCCGAACGGCGGTCGAAGTGGATGGCTTCGCAGGTGATTTGGGGATGGGCGGAGAGCCGATTCCGACAGCGTTGGATCGTTTGCGCGACCGAATTCCAAATGTTCAGCCAAGAGGGGTCAGCCATGTGATCGGGGTCGACGCAGAAGATTAAATTGGCATGACGACAGTGACGAAGCACTGCGATGAGAAGATCTAATTCTTGCCTGGTCATCTCGGAGAAGCCTTCAAGCCAGAGTTCTTCAATCAGAAACGAGCTCGGCTTCGAATCGGGGTTGGTTTGAGAGAGTTGTTCGGTGGCCAGGTCAAGGAGGGTCTCGGGATCCTTCGAGAGCGATTGGCCGAGCCATTGTCGGTATTGGGAGAGAATCACTCTCAAATCGCCAATCTTGTGCCTGAGGATCGCGGGAAGATCCGAACGGGCCTCCAGCCGGAGGAGCGTGGCTTCAGAGATTTGGTGCCGCTGAAAGTCGACCAGGAGGCGGCTGATCTCCTCGGCGAACGTATGAAAGGGGGCGATGGAACGAAAGGCTTGAAGCTGGTGGCTGAGTCGATTGATGAGGGATCGGACGATCATCACCCGGCCGTCGTCGTTGAGGATCTCGGTCTGATCGGGAGCGAGCTCACTCAATAAGTACTCGGCGAGCCGGGGGAAAGACAGCACTTGGAGGCGGGTGAATCCGGCGGGGCGATCTTCCTGGAGAAGCTGGGACTCGATCTGATAGGTGGCCTGTTTCGGGGCAAGAAAAAGGAGAGGCTGCCCTTCCGGGTGTTCGGCAAGTCGCTCACGAATGTGCGTGAGGGCCCAGTTAGTCTTGCCGCAACCGGCGGGACCGAGGACAAACTTGACCTGAGTTCGGATCATCGCAGAACAGCACCGACGGATGCGGATCCCCCCCGTTCAATCCGAATCGTCGGGGAGCCCTAAGCCGGACGCCGTCGCTTTCTTTTTTGAGAAGACCGTCGCTCTGGAGCAAAGGGGGCTAGTTTTTACCGCAACACTGCTTATATTTCTTTCCGCTTCCACAGGGGCAAGGATCGTTCCGGCCTACTTTCGGCCCGGTCCGGACCGGCGTCGCCCGGGTCTTTGAGACCGCCTCATTGGCTTCGCTGACCACGTTGCTGGCCTTTTTGGTTTTCTCCTCGGAAGGTTGGGATCCAGCAAAGGCGTTGGCACCTTGATGAACGGTGCGCTGCGGCAGCTTGGAGAGAAAACTTTGGAATGCCATGAGGCTTGAGGCGCTACGGAAAATATTGTGACAGATTTCCGTCTTAATATTGACCATCAGCTCGTCGAAGATTTTGAAGGCCTCATTCTTGTATTCGATCAACGGATCCCGTTGGCCGTAAGCGCGGAGACCAATGCTGCTGCGAAGGCCATCCATGCTATAGAGATGCTCCTGCCACAGCTTGTCGATGGCGCTGAGAATGGTGAAGCGTTCGATCCCGTGAAGGGCGTCATCGGTCTCAACACTGACCTTTAGTTCGTAAGCGTCTCGAACGCTGTCGGTGATGAAGGTGGAGGTGGCAATTTGAGCGGGGCTCATGCCCTCGAAGATGGAGCCGGGGACGGCCTCTTCAGTCCCCGATTCTGCTGCTTTGAGAATCTCTTCCTCAGGAACGCCCAACGGGAAATTCAAATTAATCCAGTCCGTGAGCATTCTGATATTCCAATCGGTTGGCTCGGCGTCAGGCGTCGAGTTCTCCTCCACCTTGGCGATCACCACTTCCTCCATGATATCCATGAGGCGATCCTGGACGTTTTCCGAGCGAATGATCTCATTACGAAATCCGTAGATGATTTCGCGTTGTTTGTTCATCACATCGTCATACTCAAGGGTACGCTTTCGGATTTGGAAGTTATGCTGTTCGACTCGCTTTTGCGCCGTTTCGATCGAGCGATTCAGGAGGGGATGTTCCAATTCTTGACCCTCCTCCAGGCCAACGCGCTCCATCACTTTGCTGATTCGGTCCGAGCCAAAAAGGCGCATGAGATCGTCCTCAAGGGAAATAAAGAAATGCGAGGACCCATTGTCTCCCTGGCGGGCGCAGCGGCCCCTTAGCTGACGGTCGATCCGCCGCGCTTCGTGCCGTTCGGTGCCGATGACATGCAGTCCGCCGAGCTTATTGACCCCCTCTGCCAATTTGATGTCCGTCCCTCGGCCCGCCATGTTGGTGGCGATGGTGACTGCCCCGCGATTGCCAGCACGGGATACAATCTCTGCTTCCTGTTCGTGATACTTTGCATTCAGGACGGAGTGAACAATTCGCTCCTTCTTGAGAAGCTTGCCGATGTGTTCGCTCACCTCGACCGAGATCGTCCCGACGAGGATCGGGCGGCCAGCATCGTGGATCGACCGAATCTCATCAATGACCGCATTATACTTCTCGCGCCGGGTCTTGTAGACCGTGTCATGAGCATCTTTTCGAGCAATCGGTCGATTGGTGGGAATCACTAGGACTCCAAGCTTGTAGATATCCAAAAACTCTCCCGCCTCCGTTTCCGCAGTGCCGGTCATTCCGGCCAGTTTGGTGTAGAGTCGGAAATAGTTCTGAATGGTGATGGTCGCGTAGGTTTGGGTTTCCCGCTTGATTTCAACCCCTTCTTTGGCCTCCACGGCCTGGTGGAGGCCCTCGCTCCATCGTCGTCCAGTCATGAGGCGGCCGGTGTTTTCATCGACGATCACGACCTCGTTGTTTTGGACGACATATTGGACATCTTTCTCGTAGAGACAATAGGCCTTGAGCAACTGGGAGGTCGTATGGATCTGCTGGGCTTTTGCTTCGAAGTCCTTCTGCGCCTGGGCCTTTTGCTCCATGCGCTGCTTGGCGTCCAGGGCACCGTCACTATCAATTTCATGATAGATCTCGGTGAGATCGGGCATCATGAAGGCGTCCGGGTCTTTGGGGTTGAGAAAGTTTCGGCCCTTCTCAGTTAGATCGGCGTCGTGACTCTTTTCCTCAATCGCGAAGAACAGCTCCTCTTTTTGAGCATAAAGTTGTTTTTTGGTTTGATCGGTGTGCAGCGCCATCTCAGCCTTGTTCATCAGCTTGAGATTGCCTGGATTCTCGAGGAGGCGGAGCAGTTTTGGTGATTTGGGGTCACCGAGTTTACTTCGGTAGAGAAGCAAGCCGAGCTCCTGCTCAAGGTAGTCGGGATCTTCTGGGTTGGAGCCATCCTCAGGACGAAGTTTCTGGGTGACCGTCTCCGCTTCACTCAGATAATCCTGGCAGAGCTTCTTCTGCCGTTTGACGAGGCCATCAATGGCGGGCTTCAGTTGATCGTATCGATTATCGGTGTTGACGACGGCCGGGCCGCTGATGATCAGCGGGGTTCGCGCTTCGTCGATCAGGATCGAATCCACCTCGTCCACAATCGCGAAATAGTGTCGCCGCTGCACCTGCTCTTCCGCCCGCGACGCCATTCCATTATCGCGGAGGTAGTCAAAGCCGAATTCGGAATTGGTGCCGTAGGTAATGTCACAGTTGTATTGTTCTCGGCGCACCGGCGGGGCTTGGTCGTGGACAATACAACCGACACTGAGGCCGAGAAACTTGTAAACCGCACCCATCCACTCGCTGTCCCGGGAAGCTAGATAGTCGTTGACCGTGACGATATGAACCCCTCGCCCTGTAAGGGCGTTGAGATAAACCGGAAGCGTGGCGACCAGTGTTTTGCCTTCTCCGGTTGCCATTTCCGCGATCCGACCTGTGTGGAGGGCGTATCCGCCAATCAGTTGGACGTCAAATGGGATCATCTCCCAGCGAAGGGGATGTCCCTTCACCTCGACATCAGTGCCACAGAGCCTGCGGCAGGCGTTCTTGACCGCGGCAAATGCCTCGGGGAGAACCGCTTCTAGTTCTCTTGCCAGCTCCTCTTCATCCTCAATCCGGCTGAACTTCTCCTTCCAAGTGGCTGTCTTTGCTTTGAGCTCGTCGTCAGACAGAGCCTGAAACGAGGTTTCGAACTCATTGATCTGAGTCACCAGACCCTGAAGTCTCTTGATCTCGCGATCGTTCTTGGTGCCAAAAACCTTCTTAAAGACTGACTTTACGATCCCTATCATTCGTGAACTACTTTAGCGGCGAAAACGCTAAGGGAATGCGATGAGGGCGTCAAAGCATTAAAGGAATGGTGCCAAAAGCCGTGCCCCGATGATCGGTGAATGAGTGAGCGATTGGGCTCAATCACGGGACTTACGATCTGGGAAGCCGTTTCCCGGAAAGCATTGCCGGATTCAGATCAAGGGCTTATGATCTGATGGGGATTTGGTGTGGGTGGCGAAAGAGGCGCGGGCCGAGCTCTAGGGGCGAGAGACGGTCCTCTTATTTGCGATGATCAAATTATCCCTGCAGGATCTGGATGCGGGCACTCGGATGGATCGAGAGCGGTTGCGGGATGAGTTTTCCCGATTCCATTGTGTGCTTTTGCCGGGGTTTTTAGACGTGAGGATGGGCGAGCGGATCGCGAAGCTGGTGTCGTCTGGGGGGTTTTACACTCGGGAGGACTTCACACGGGATGGGGGGGTGTTGGCTCGAGAGAATGCCCTCGAGGCCAGTCATCCCTTGGCGACTCTGATGTTCATCCTCCTCAATCAACCGAAATTGTTTGAATGGGTCCAGGAAATCACCGGAGTCGGCGACCGCATCCGATTCTTTCGGTCACGGGTGGCTGAGTTTAAGCCGCGGCCTGAACATTATGATTCGTGGCATGACGACGTGTGCCAAGGCCAGTTGATCGGAATGAGCATCAATCTAGGCCAGGAGCCCTATGAAAGGGGGGAGTTTGAGATCCGAGACGCCGAGACCCAAGAGGTGTATCGTCGGATTGAAAAAACTCGATTTGGAGATGCGCACCTTTTTCGAATCAAGCTGGGATTGGAGCATCGGGTGCAATCAGTCGCCGGAAGCCATAGTCGGCTTAGCTGCGCGGGTTGGTTTTGTAGCCGCCCCGACTATCGGGTGGTTTTGAAGGGGATGCTGGCTTCTGGGGCGCCCACTACGGTTTTGAAACCCCATTCAGCGTCCGGTTGAGGCCCCAATTGGGGATCCGCCTTGCCCTCCATCGGGGCCTTTCTATAATGCGCCGATGTTGGATATCAAGCGGATTCGGGAAGAGCCTGAAAGGGTTAGGGAACGCCTAGCGACTCGGGGAGGGGACGACGGAGAAAAGGTCGAGGAAATTCTCCATTGTGATTCGGAATGGCGGCGCTTGGTGACGGAAGTCGAGAGGCTCAAGTCTCAACGAAATCGAGTTTCAAAGGAGATCGGTGCGCTGATGGGCCAAGGAAAAGGGGAGGAAGCCGAGGCGCGCAAGGAAGAGACGCGGGCGTTGGGTGAGCAGATTGGAGTGCTCGATGGCCAAGTTGGGAAACTGAAGGAACGTGCCCGAGAGCTGATGTTGAGCCTGCCCAATCTTCCGCATGAGTCGGTGACCGTTGGGGCGACCGAGGCGGACAACCCTACCCTGCGGGAGTGGGGACAGAAGCGGGATTACCCTTTTGAACCGGAGGGTCATGTTGGGCTCTGTGAACGCCTGCAGTTGATCGATTTCGTCCGGGGCGCGAAGCTGAGCGGGAGCGGGTTTCTCCTCTACACGGGGTGGGGCGCCCGATTGGAGCGCGCCTTGACCCAATTTCTATTAGACCTTCATACGGGGGAACACGGATACACCGAGGTGTCTCCGCCGTTTGTGGTGAGCCGGGATTGTATGGAAGGGGTCGGACAGTTTCCCAAATTCGTCGATCAGGCCTATGCGGTTCAAGAAGGGGAGGATGGCAGCACCCTGGGCAGTCTTTATCTCATTCCGACGGCGGAGGCTCCGGTGGCCAATATTCACCGGGGTGAAATGTTGGCGCATGCGGATCTCCCCATTCGCTACTGTGCCTACAGTCCCTGTTTTCGAGCGGAGGCGGGGGCCGCAGGGGTTGGGACTCGAGGGATGATTCGGGTTCATCAATTCGATAAGGTCGAACTGATCAAGGTGGTCGATCCGGAACAAGGCTACGAGGCACTCGAACGATTGGTGGCCCATGCCGAAACTGTCTTGCAACAATTGGATCTTCACTACCGGGTGATCCTCCTCTGTACGGGGGACATGGGATTCGGGAGCGCCAAGACCTATGATATTGAAGTATGGGCGCCGGGTCAGAAGGACTATCTGGAGGTTTCGAGTTGTTCGAACTGCGAAGACTTTCAGGCTCGCAGGATGGGCTTGAGGGTCAAGATGACGGATGGGAAAAAGGTCTACCCTCATATTCTCAACGGGAGCGGAACGGCGTTGGCCCGGCTCTTCGTTGCCTTGATCGAAACCCATCAGCAGAAAGATGGGAGCATTGCCATTCCCGAGCCCTTGCGACCGTACCTGAAGGCCGATCGGATTCCCTCGCCCGAGGGGTGATCTCAGGGGGGACTTTCTTTACGCTCATGAACATTCTGATTGGCAGTAGTGAGGTTCAGCCGTTCTCCAAAACCGGCGGCCTTGCGGATATGGTGGCTGCCCTAGGAAAGTTCCTCGGCCGTGCAGGGGTCCGGGTTCGATTGGTCACGCCCCTCTACCGAGGGCTGATTGAACGCCATCCAGAAATCCGTCGAACCGATCGAGTGGTGAGGGTTTCGATCGGGGGACGGGAGGAAAAAGCGGCGATATACGAGTGGGAGGCTTCGGAAAACTACACGATCGAGTTTATCGATCACGTCCATTACTTCCAGCGGAGCGGAATCTACGGTGAGCGCAATGAAGATTATTCAGACAATGCCGAACGATTCCTTTTTCTGACCAGGGTTCTCCTGGCCCTGAGTCTTGAGTCTGATTGGACGCCGGATTTAGTTCACATCCATGATTGGCCTCTGGGGCTTTACCCTGTCCTGCTGCGAGATGTGGTTGCTCGGGGCAAGGCGCGGCGTGTCCCGAAGACGCTTTGCACGATCCACAACCTCGCCTATCAGGGCATCTTTCCGCCAGATGAGCTGGCGTTGACGGGGCTTGACGCCTCTTACTTCACTCCCAGCGGGATTGAGTACTATGGGAAATTGAATTTCTTGAAAGCCGGAATCGTTTACGCCGATCACGTGAGTACGGTGAGTCCGGCTTATGCCGACGAGATCCTAACCTCTGAGTATGGATGTGGTTTGGAAGGGGTTCTTGTGGGGCGGGAGAGAAGCCTTTCAGGCATCCTCAATGGGGTTGATTATACCGAATGGAATACGACGTCCTCGAACCCTCATCTTAAGTTCGCTTACACGGCCAATCGGCCCGGTGGGAAGATGCGTGAGAAAAAGCGGTTGCAGCACGATTTAGGGCTGCCGGTTGAGGGCAAGGTTCCTTTGTTTGGGATGATTTCTCGTCTGGTTGAGCAAAAGGGGGTGGCCCTGCTGGGGGAAGCGCTTGAGCAGGCCCTCAACCATCGGATCCAGTTTGTTTGTTTGGGGTCCGGGGATCCAGAATTGGAAGCCGTCTTGCAGACGTTGGAGCAGCGGTTTCCCGATCGGGTTCGGGTCAAGATTGGTTATGATGTGACGCTCTCCCACCGAATCGAAGCCGGGTCGGATTTCTACCTGATGCCCTCCCGGTTTGAGCCCTGTGGGTTGAACCAAATGTATAGCCTTCGGTATGGAACCATTCCGATCGTCCATGCGGCCGGGGGGTTGAGGGACTCAGTGGTTGATTCGAACGAGGATAACGCACGCGCCACGGGGATTAAGTTCGAGGCTTTCAACTCGGCCGCGCTTCTCGAGGCGATTTATCGGGCCCGGCGAATTTACAAACGGGTCGAATTGTTTCGTGCCTACCGAACCCGGGGGATGGCGGCCGATTTCTCTTGGGAGCGGACGGCAAAAGCCTACCTGGACCTCTATCGAAGGGTTCTCGAGGAGGGGCCTGCTGCGAATCCTTGACTGGGTTGCGAGGATGCCCCGCTTCTGCCCCGATGACTCGGCCATCGGTGAATCGAGCGGAAGCCAGATGGGGCTCTGGAGTTGATCTCACGCCCGGGGTTGTTATGGTCAAGTGATACTGTCAAGGTTGAGGGCGCCTGAACAACGTCTGGGTGTCTTGAGGTGAGTGAAAACGTAAGAAGGGTCAACAAGAGTGATGAGGTTCAGCAGACGAGCATTTGTTCGAAGAGCGGCGTTGGCTGCGGCAGGCGCCGGGATGGGGTTGAGGACGGGCGTGCAATCAGGTTGGGCCGCCGACCGGCTCGGGCGTGTGGCCCGGCGGCATTTCGACGTGGTTGCTGTGGACAGGGTGACGGTCAGGGTGCCTTTTCGGGAGATTCCCAGACGGGCCATGGATCGTGAATTGCCCCATTGGCGTTACTCGGAGGTTTTTCAGGTTCGGTTGAAATCGGGACAAGTGGGGATCGGGGAGACGATGCTCTACTACACCTGGGGCGTGAGCGCCGATGAGGACGTGGCGGCGGTAATGGGAAAGAATGCGGTCGATTGGATGTGGGATGATCGGCTGGGGGCCGGCTTGCAAATGGCCTTGTTCGATGCGGTGGCAAAGACGGCCGAGGTTCCCGTGCATCGGCTCCTGGGAGGACAGATTCATGAGAGAACCCCATTGTCTTGGTGGAATATCGACATGCCTCCTGAAGACATGGCGGCGGAGTGTCGTG
>DEAY01000441.1 GCA_002348345.1 Verrucomicrobia bacterium UBA2970 | reverse complement strand
TGATCGGGTTCGCTCCGGAACTGCTCCAGACGCCCCTGGGGCATCTGCTTTCGATTGCCCCCCTGATCAGCGTCTTCGCGGGTTGCTTTGCCCTAACCACCTGGGTCGAGCGGAAAGCGCTTGGCCGGATTCAGAATCGACTTGGCCCAAACCGCGTCGGCCCAGTCGGCCTGCTTCAACCGGTGGCCGACGGGTTGAAAATGATCTTCAAGGAAGACATCGTGCCCCGTTCGGCCGATCAACTGGTTCACTTTCTCGCCCCCATCCTCCTGGTCATTCCAACGCTGCTCGCCTTTTCAGTCATTCCTTATGGCGAACGGCTGGTTCCGATCGATCTCGATGCCGGCATTCTCTTTTTCTTTGCGGTGGGAGGGGCGGCAGAACTCGCGGTGTTCATGGCGGGATGGTCCAGCCGCAACAAGTACGCCATGCTCGGAGCCATGCGGGCCATCGCCCAAATGATCAGCTATGAGGTGCCCCTGATCCTCTCCTCCCTCGTCGTCATCATGATGGCCGGATCCCTTTCGCTCCCTGGCATTGTCGACTCACAGGCAGGAGCCTTCTGGCACTGGCATGTTGCCACGCCCTGGGGCTTCGCCGGCTTCCTCCTCTTCCTGACAGCAGCCCTCGCGGAATCGAACCGTTCCCCTTTTGATATCCCGGAGGCTGAATCGGAGATCATCGCCGGACATATGACCGAGTATTCGGGCTTCAAATACGCACTCTTCTTCCTGGCGGAATACCTCGGGCTCTTCGCGATGAGCGGTCTGGCCATCACCCTGTTTCTCGGTGGCTATCAAGCCCCGCTCCCGTTCTTATCCTTTATTCCCGCACCGATCTGGTTTTTTCTCAAGTTCGGGACCTTGATTCTTCTTTTCATATGGATTCGAGGCACCCTGCCCCGGCTCCGGATGGATCAGCTCATGGGGTTGGCCTGGAAGTTCATGCTTCCGATGACCCTCATCACGTTTGCCGCCGGCGCGGCTTGGCACTATGCCGGCCAGGGGGTGCTGGGATGGTTGATCAGCGCCCCGCTCATCGCGGTGCCTTACGTCGTGCTGGGGACCCGACTCAGCGCCCATCAGCAAGTCACCAAACGCGAATATCGATTCGCCGACTAGGTTATGACGCTTGGCTTCACTCTCGTTGGAATCATCACCTTGGCGGGCGCCATCGGAGCTGTCGTCTTCCGGCAAATCGTTCATTCCGTTCTCTCGCTCGCGCTGGCCTTCACCGGAGTGGCAATGCTCTATCTTCAGTTGGACGCTCAATTCCTCGGCTTCGCCCAATTCCTCGTTTACATCGGGGCGGTGACCATCCTCATCCTATTTGCGATCCTACTCACCAGGAATACCGGTCCTTCCCTCAGTCGAAGCCCCTTCTCCAACGGGTGGGCGTCCGGGGTGCTGGTGAGTGCGGCCGTTTTCGGGGCTCTGGCTTGGGCGATTCGAGCGACACCCGGCCTAGCTCAGAATGCCCCCCATGAGGCCAACGCGTCGGTGAAGGCCATCGGAGAGGCCCTCCTCAATCACTATGTCATCCCACTGGAAATGATCGCCCTTCTCTTGACGGCGGCCATGGTGGGAGCGGTGGTGATCGCGATGAATGAGCGCCCCTCCCAATCGTTTCCCCAACCGTCCCGTCAAAACGACGTGAAAGGATCATAGCCATGGTGAGCTTGACGCATTACCTCCTCCTGAGTGCCGTCCTCTTCAGCCTTGGACTGACGGCGGTGCTCGTTCGTCGCAACGCGATCCTCATTCTGGTGGGAATCGAGCTCATGCTCAACGCCGCGAACCTCAATTTCGTCGCCTTCTGGCGATTCGGACCGGCCCCGGATCAACTGGCCGGACTGATGTTCGTTCTGTTTGCAATCGGGGTGGCAGCGGCCGAGGCGGCCGTCGGTCTCGCCCTCATCATCGCCGTTTATCGACACTATCAGACGACCGACATTGATCGGATTGCAGACCTCAAGGGATAACTGACGCTCGAAAGACAAGACGATTTTGGATCAAATCCTTCAACTTCTCTGGCTCGTTCCAGTCTTGCCATTGATCGCCTCGGTCATTCTGGTGAGTCGACCGGGTTGGTCGCGCCGTCGGGCCCATTCGGTGGCGATTGGCGCGCTGGGTTTCTCGGGAATCATCTCCCTCCTTGCCTTCATGAAAACGCTTGGAGCCGATCCCGCAACCACCGCTCGAGAGGTGGTCACCGTGACGTGGTTCCAAATGGGCGTGGCACCGCTCCAGATTGGCTGGGTCTTGGACCCTTTGACCGCCGTCATGCTGACCATGGTGACCTTCGTCGGGACGCTGATCTTCATTTTCAGCACCGGATACATGGCATCGGACGAACGATATCGTCTCTTCTTTGCCTATCTCAGCCTCTTTGCGGCCGCCATGTTGGGGATGATCATTTCGAACAGCCTCCTCCTGCTCTTCATCTGCTGGGAACTCGTCGGCGTGGCGTCTTATCTCCTGATTGGGTTCTGGGCTCACAAACCCAGTGCGGCCGCAGCCGCCAAGAAAGCCTTCATCACCACTCGCATTGGGGACATTGGGTTCTTCATCGGCATGCTCTGGTTGGCCAGCTCATCGGGAAGCCTGCTTTTCTTCGACAACGGAAGTGGTTGCCTCGAAGAAAACGCGCTCGGCCTATTGGGCTCCCAAGTCACGATCCTCGGGCTGGCGCTGTCCACCGCGATCAGCCTCTTGATTCTGTGGGGGGCGATGGGCAAATCCGGACAATTCCCTCTCCATGTCTGGCTTCCAGATGCGATGGAAGGTCCCACCCCGGTCAGCGCCTTGATTCACGCGGCCACGATGGTGGCGGCCGGGGTGTTTCTGATGGCCCGACTTTACCCCCTGATGGCCGCCGGAGCCACGGGGACGGACGACGCTTTTCCGGTGACCGGTGCCTTGATCGCGACCACCTTTGTCGGGAGCATCACGGCGCTCCTGGGGGCGCTCATTGCGGTCGCCCAAACCGACATCAAGCGCATCCTCGCCTACTCGACAGTCTCTCAGTTGGGATACATGATGATGGGCTTGGGCACAGGCGGCCCCGCCGTGGCGATGTTCCACCTGATCACCCACGCGTTCTTCAAGGCCCTCCTGTTCCTCGGAGCCGGCTCCGTGATTCATGGCTGCCACGACGTTCAAGACATCCGGCGCATGGGCGGCCTCAAGGGGGCCATGCCAGTCACCTTTGCCACCTATGCCATTGGCATGCTGGCCTTGGCGGGCTTTCCCCTGTTGTTCGCCGGATTCTGGAGTAAGGATGCCATTCTTCACAGCACCCATACCTGGTCGGTGTCCCATCTGCCTTACTGGATCGGTCTGATCGGCGCGTTTCTGACCGCCTTTTACATGACCCGCCAGATGTTCTATGTCTTTTTCGGTGGCAATCGCCTCAATGAATCCGAAGCGGAATCCCATCCGGTCCCACCGCCCCATGAGAGTCCCGCCGTCATGACATGGCCCCTGATCATTTTAGCTGCGGGTGCCGTTTTGTTGGGATTCATCGGCACGCCCGCCTTTCCATGGTTTCAAGGATACATCGACCGAGCACCCAGTACCCTGTCTCTCAGTGCCCTCTTTGAATCAGGAACCTTGAGCGTGATGATCCTCTCGTCCCTGGTCGGTCTCGGAGGGATCGGCTTGGCATATCTGTTTTACCGGCCAATCGCCTTTCGCCCCAATCAGCAGGTCGATCCGCTCCAACGTCGACTGCCTCGCTTTTTCGACCTTGCCACCCATCGCTTTTGGATCGACGAACTCTACGACAAGACGATTGTCGCCGCGGTGGGTGCCCTGGCGCTCGTCTCCGATCTCATCGACCGGAAAATCGTACATCGAATCGTCGAATGCGTTCGCCGTGCGGTTCAGGGAATCGCATGGGTGACTCGCTTTACCGACGAACATCTCGTCAACGGCGCGTTCGATCGGTCCTGCGACGGCTTTCGATGGGGGGCCCGCCAGGGGGCCCGTCTCCAAAGTGGACAAACTCAGCGCTACTTGAAAATCGTCGGATCCAGCCTGGTCGGGTTGGTCCTGGTTCTCATTTGGATCAGCCGTTCATGAACAGCTTCCCTCTCATCTCCTTTCTCACGATCCTGCCCGCTTTGGGCACCGTGTTCTTGTGGAGTCGGGGACGACACATGTCGGCGCATGGCGTCCAGCGAACGGGCTACCTCTTTTCCGGGCTCTCCTTTTTGGTCGTCGCCATATTGGGTCTTCAGTTCGACACCTCCTCCGGCGAACTTCAGGCAGTTGAACGCTATGACTGGATCCCCACCCTGGGAGTTGAATACGCCGTCGGAATCGATGGGCTCAGTCTTCTCATGATCGGGCTGACCGCCCTTCTCGTTCCAATGAGCTTACGGGCCGCCGATCCCACCTGCGCCCGCCCGCATCACTTTGTCGCGCTGGTTTTGCTGCTCCAGACCGGACTCATCGGCACCTTCACCACCCTGAACTTTTTCCATTGGTTTCTCTTCTGGGAGATCAGTCTCATTCCCGCTTTTTTCCTGATTTGGACCTGGGGTGGCCCGAACCGCCGTTCGGCCGCCTTGCAATTCTTTGTCTACACCTTCGTCGGGAGCATCGGGCTGCTTCTGGCATTCCTTGGTCTGTTCGCGGCGACCGGCACATTTGATTTCGCCACCCTCGCAGAACAGGCGCGAGACGGGTCGCTGATGAGCAGCCTCGCGTCCAATCTGGCTTGGGCGGACATCCCCATTCGTTGGATTGGACTGATCCTCTTTGCTCTGGCGTTCCTGGGAGTTGCCGTCAAGGTACCGCTCTATCCGTTCCATACCTGGCTTCCGACGACCTACTCCGAAGCGCCTACCGCAGTGACCATTCTTCTGACCGGATTGATGTCAAAAATGGGAGTCTACGCGCTGCTTCGACTCATCGTCCCGATCTTCCGCGATCAAATGCTTTTGGTCGCCACTCCCCTTCTTTTCCTAGCCGTCCTCACCATCGTTCTCTCCGCCTTCGCCGCCTACCGCCAGGAGGATTTGAAACGGGTCTTTGCCTACTCGTCGATCAATCATCTCGGCTATTGCTTCCTGGGCGTCTTCGCCCTGGTGAGCGGGTCCGCCTTTGACTCCAGTTGGAATGCCGAGGCAGCCGCGGCCGTCAACGGGGTGGTCCTGCAAATGTTCAATCATGGGATTGTCGCCGGGTTCATTTTCTACCTGGTCGGAAGACTGGAACAACGAAGCCAGGGCGTCCGCGGAATCAATGACTTTGGAGGGCTCAGGGAACGAGCGCCCCAGTTCGCCACGGCATTGGGCGTGGCTCTCTTTGCCTCGCTGGGGCTCCCAGGCTTGAACGCCTTCATCGGTGAGTTTCTGATCTTCAAGGGAGCCTTCGCGCTCGTCAAGTGGGCGCCGGCCATCGCCACACTGGGCTTGTTGATCACGGCGGTCTTTCTTCTCGGGGTGATTCAGAAGGTGCTGACCGGCCCCCTCAACCCGAAGTGGCAAGATTTTCCAGACCTCAATTCCGGTGAGCGGTCGATCGTCGCCCCCTGTCTGGTCATCATGCTGTTGGTGGGACTCTTCCCCCAACTGCTCATTCGATTCTTCAACGCAAGCACCCTCCGCTATCTCGCCCAACTCGGAGGGCTGGAGTAAGCCAACACCATGAACGCCCCGGAACCCACTCACTATGCTTAGCTGGACCGTCTATTCCAGTTTTATTGGGGCAGCGGTTTGTGCGCTCTGGCCCAACCTCTCGCCAACCGGCACCCGTCGGGTTGCCTTGACGACGGCCCTCATTGGCTTTCTGGCGGCCCTCGTCTGCTGTTTCCAGTATGACGTCGACTCGGAGCAGACGGTTCAATTCATCACGGAGAAGGCATGGGTTCCCTCCCTGGGAATCGGCTACCTTCTAGGGGCCGACGGCATCAGCCTCACGTTAGTCCTCTTGACCGGGCTGGCGGCGATCACCGGCACCTTGTTTTCCTGGAATATCGAAACCCGAACCCGCGAGTTTTTTGCCTTTTTCCTCACTCTTATCGGTGGGGTCTATGGTGTCTTCATTTCCTTTGATCTCTTTCTCCTCTTCGTTTTCTACGAAATCGCGATCATCCCAAAATACTTTTTGATCGCGATCTGGGGCTCCACTCGCCGGGAGTACGGCGCGATGAAACTGGTCCTCTATTCCTTCGCAGGCAGTGCCTTGGTGCTGATCGGACTGCTGGCGACGTTTGTGGAGGCCGGGGCCACCTCATTCAGTGTCTTGGAATTGATCAAGCATCCCTTCCCTCGTGACTTCCAGCTCTGGGCCTTCCCGGTGACCTTCATCGGGTTCGCCATCCTCGCGGGGCTTTGGCCCTTTCATACCTGGGCACCGACCGGTCACGTCGCGGCCCCCACCGGCGCCTCCATGCTGCTTGCCGGCGTCGTCATGAAGCTAGGGGCCTACGGCGCCTTGCGCTTTCCCATGACCCTTTTCCCGATGGGACTTGCCGCATGGCGGGATGAGATCGCTCTTCTGGCGGTGATCGGAATCGTTTACGGCGCCACCGTCGCTCTGGTTCAACGGGATTTCAAGTTTGTGATCGGCTATTCCAGCGTCAGTCACATGGGCTTTGTGCTACTGGGCTTGATGGCGACGTCGGAGGTCGGACTCTCGGGGGCCGTCCTTCAAATGTTCTCCCACGGGGTCTTGGCGAGTCTGCTCTTCGCGGTGGTTGGACGAATGGTTTACGCCCGAACTCACACCAAGGATTTGACGGAACTGGAAGCCATGCAACTGGCCAGGCGATTGCCATTCGCGGCGGGGACCTTTGTCGTTGCGGGCTTCGCCGGGATGGGAATGCCCGGTTTCAGCGGATTCATCGCCGAACTGCAGGTTCTCATCGGCGCATGGAACACCTTCCCTTCCTTTGCCGTGGTCGCCGGTATCGGGATCATCATCGGAGTCACCTACACCCTGAGGGCGATGACAAAGGCCTTTTTTGGCGAAGCCTCCGAGTTCGCGGATGATCCGGCGCCGCCACTGACTAGCATCACGGGACCGGAAAAGATTGGGGCCGTTCTGCTCATCACCGCGACGACCTTGGTGGGGCTGTATCCTCGAATCCTGCTTGATCTGATCGTCCCCAGTTTGAATTCACCCATGTTTAAGCCTCTGCTCGAGCCATGACCCCAGTTGATTACAGTCGCTTGCTGCTTTTGTTGGCTCCGGAGATGATCCTGGTCATCACCGCCCTGGCTGTTCTCGCGGCTGATCTTATCTGGGCACGGGATCTGAAGGACCGCAACCGGCACACCATCGCCTTCTCAATCACCTTGTTCGGCAGCCTCGCCGCGGTCGCCTCCCTCATGATGGGGACGCCGGATCCAGCCGGCGCGACCCAGTGGTTAACGTTGGGAGGAGCCACGACGACGGTGAAAATCGGCCTGATTGCCTTGACCCTGTCGGCACTGGCGATTTCGACGCGGAGCCCGTTGACCTCCCATATCGGCGAACTGTATCTGCTGACCCTATTGGCCACGGTGGGCATGCTCTTCATGGCCAGTGCCAACCACCTTCTTCTTGCCTTCATCGCACTGGAGCTGGTCAGTCTCTCGTTCTACATCCTCGTTGCCCTCTACCGTCATCATAAACCTGCCGCTGAAGGCGCGCTCCGTTACTTTCTGCTAGGCGGTGTCTCGGCCGGCTTCACCCTTTTCGGCTTGAGCTTCATTTACGGGGCAACGGGGAGCATGGCGTTCGATCAAATCAGCCAGCAACTTGACGGCTCGCCGCCCAGCCCGCTGCTGATCGTCGGGATGGTCGCCCTGGTCATCGGCTTCGGCTTCAAGATCGCGGCCGTTCCGATGCATCTCTGGGCACCGGACGCCTATCAGGCGGCCGCTCCTCCCGTCGGCGCGCTGATCGCTTCCGCATCAAAACTCGCGAGTTTCTACCTGTTCGCCCGGATTTGGACCGTGGTTCTCGCCGATGTTGCCGGTCGAGGCGCCGACTCCAGTCTGTCTGCCGGTTGGCTGATTCTGTTGGCCATTCTTGCGGCGGCATCGCTCATTCTCGGTAATGTCGCCGCCATTGCCCAAACCAGTCTCAAGCGTCTTCTGGCCTACTCTGCGATTGCTCACGCCGGCTATATTCTCATCGGACTCATGGGGGAACAGGCTGATGGAATAGCCGCTGTCATTTACTACCTGGTCACCTACGGCCTCGCGATTGTCGGAGCCTTTGCCCTGGTCCTGCTCGTCGAAGGGAGCGACGGAAGCGACCAGATCACCGCGTTTGCGGGGTTCCATCGCCGCTATCCGCTGGAGTCATTCTGCCTGCTGATTTTCATTCTTTCACTCGCGGGGATTCCGCCTCTGGCAGGTTTCTTTGGAAAATTCTATTTGTTTGCCGCCGCCCTGAAGTCGGGCCTCGCATCAAACCTCCTGTTTGCCCTGGTCGTCCTCGCCGTCGCGATGAGTGCGGTCTCCCTTTATTACTATCTCAAAGTACTCAAACAAGCCTACGTCGTCCCGTCGCCCAACACCGCTCGCAGGCGCTCCGATCCCGTGCTTCGGGTCGTCGTCATCCTCATGGCGATCGGCGTTGTTGCACTGGGCTGCTTTCCCGACATCCTGGTCGGTGACCTCGTTGCCGACCTCAAGTAAGCGGCTCCCGAGGGTTCATTCGTTCCCGTCACAACGAAAAAAGCCTGCCCCTTCGCCCCAGCCCCGGCGAGGTCCCTCTCGCCCAGACAATGGCCTCACGGTTCGGCATTTGACAATCGACGCAGGACGGCAATAATCGAGGGATATGAAGCTATTGACCGCTGCTTTGTTCAGCCTGCTCGTGATGACCTTGAACGCCGAAGACAGCTCGCCTTTGTACCAGATCCCACTCAAGACCATTGACGGAGACGCCACGTCGTTAAAGGACTACAAGGGAGACGTGTTGTTGGTGGTCAACGTGGCATCCCAGTGCGGTCTGACACCTCAGTATAAGGGACTCCAAAAGGTATTCACCGACTACAAGGACCGGGGGCTGAACGTTCTTGGGTTTCCTTGTAATGACTTCGGGGCGCAGGAACCCGGAACGAACGGTGAGATCAAAGTCTTTTGCACCACTCGATACGACGTATCGTTTCCCATGTTTGACAAGCTGCACGTCAAGGGCAAGGACCAGCATCCCCTCTATGCGGCACTGACGGGAACCGAGTCCCCGTTTCCCGGGGAGGTTGAATGGAATTTCGGCAAATTCCTGATCGACCGAGAGGGCCGCATCGTCAAACGCTTTCATCCCCGGGTCACGCCGCAATCCAAAGAGGTGACGGACGCAATTGAAGCCGCCCTTCAGAAGTAATCAGAGTCGTCCTCCGCAGCCCCAGACCAACGCAACCTTAGCCTCACTGCATCACCTCCTATGCCAAAAGTGGATCATATCGTCCTCGTCAAATTCAAAGAGGGGACCACGCCAGTTCAGATCGACGGAATCTTCACGGAGTTCCTCGATATCAGCGAAACGATTCCTGGAATTGAAAACTTCGTTTCAGGCCCCAATACAAGTCCTGAAGGACTCAACCAGGGCTACACGCATGCCTTTGTGATGACCTTTACCGACTCGCTTGCGAGGGACTCATATCTCCACCATCCGGAACACGAACGGGTCAAACAAAAGGCGATGGAACTCCTCGACGGGGTTCTCGTATTGGACTTCGAACTCTAGTTTGCCCTAAGGGAACCATCTCCGAGTCCGACTCCTTCACCAACCTCCTCAACCCCCTTTTCCGATCCTCGGGTCGATTTGATTTATGGCTAAAAAGAATTCTTCAAAGAAGTCCAAGCGATCCGCAAAGCGGGCCTACTCCTCGGTCATGGTCGACGGGCCTGAACGGGCGGCCAGCCGGGCGATGCTCTATGCCGTTGGCTTCAAGAAGCCGGATTTCAAGAAGTCCCAAGTGGGAATCGCCTCCACATGGGGGATGGTCACCCCCTGCAACATGCATATCGATCAGCTTGCCGTCCACGTCAACCAGGGCGTCAACACCAACGGGGGCAAAGGCGTGGTCTTCAATACCATTACCATTTCCGACGGAATCTCGATGGGCACGGAGGGCATGAAATACTCCCTCGTGTCGCGCGAGGTGATCGCTGACTCGATCGAAACCGTTGCGGGATGCGAGGGGTTCGACGGGGTGGTCGCCATCGGGGGGTGCGACAAGAACATGCCGGGATGCCTGATCGGTTTGGCGCGCTTGAACCGACCCTCCATTTTTGTTTACGGGGGAACCATTCTTCCCGGCAACTATCAAGGTAAGGATGTCGATATTGTCTCTGTTTTCGAAGCGGTGGGACAGCATGCCAATCAGAATATCAACGACCGCCAGTTGGGAGAACTGGAGGCTTGCGCGATTCCCGGCCCCGGTTCCTGCGGTGGCATGTACACCGCGAATACCATGGCTTCTGCCATCGAGGCACTCGGTATGAGTCTGCCCAACAGCTCGGCTCAGGCCGCTGTTTCCGACGAAAAACGAAACGATTGCGAACGGGCTGGAAAGGCGGTGATGAACCTCTTGAAGGAAGGGATTCGCCCCAGTGACATCATGACCAAAAAGGCGTTTGAGAACGCCATCACCGTGGTGACCGCTCTGGGTGGATCGACCAATGCGGTTCTCCATCTCCTCGCCATGGCCCACGCTGCCAATGTAAAGTTGAGCATTGATGACTTCACTCGCATCGGAAAACGGGTCCCCGTTCTCGCAGATTTAAAACCCAGCGGCCGCTACGTCATGGCCGAACTCGTCAAAATTGGGGGAACCCTTCCTCTGATGAGAATGCTTCTCGAGGAAGGGCTTCTCCATGGAGACTGCCTGACCGTCACTGGAAAGACACTGGCTCAGAATCTGACCAAGGCACCCCGGTATCCCAAAGGCCAGGACATCATTCGCGACTTCGACAATCCGATCAAAAAAGATGGCCATCTGGTGGTTCTTTACGGAAACCTCGCCAAAACCGGTGCGGTTGCGAAGATCAGCGGAAAGGAGGGGCTCAAGTTTACCGGCAAAGCGCGGGTCTACGATTCTGAGGAACGGGCCCTCAAGGCCATTCTTTCCGGCCAGGTGAAGAAAGGGGATGTCATCGTCATCCGCTACGAGGGTCCCAAGGGAGGACCGGGCATGAGGGAAATGCTTTCCCCGACCTCAGCCATCATGGGGAAGGGACTCGGGAAGGATGTCGCGTTAATCACCGATGGCCGGTTTTCCGGAGGAAGCCACGGTTTCGTCGTCGGTCATGTCTCCCCCGAAGCGTTCGAGGGCGGCCTCATTGCCATCGTCAAGAATGGCGATCCGATCACCATCGACGCAAAGAAGCGGGAAGTCTCCCTCGATATCCCGGCATCCGAAATCAAGACCCGGATGGCGAAATGGAAGCAGCCCAAACCGAGTTACCGGCGCGGGACCTTGGCGAAATACGCCAAGACGGTGAGTTCCGCCCACCTGGGAGCCGTCACCGATCTCCTCGACTAGGTTCCAGGTTCGTTCCATCACGCCTCGTCGGAGGCGCGGCGGCCTTTGGGCCTTCGCATCGAAGGCCGCCCCTTGGGATCGAATCGAGCGAGGATTCTGGCGCGATGCCACCCGCCCTCCGCGCCCACTATTCCATGGCCTCGGTCGGAATGGTAAAGGAGAAGACCGCCCCAGACTCAGAGCCCGACTCGAGCCAGACTTGGCCCCCATGAGATTGGATGATGTGCTTGACGATCGCCAACCCCAAGCCGGTGCCACCCTGCTCACGGGATCTCGCCTTGTCCACTCGGAAGAACCGTTCAAAGACGCGGTCATGCATTTCCTCGGGGATTCCAGGACCATTGTCACCCACTCTGACCACCACCCAGCAATCCTCCCTCAGCTCGGCCTCGACGGAGACGGTTCCATCGCGCCCTCCATACTTGATGCCATTGTCGACGAGGTTCTGCAGCACTTGCTGCATCCGATCGGGGTCCACATAAACCCTTAATTCCTTCGCAATCGAAGATTCCAATTTGACTCGCTCAGTCATCGCTCGGTCGTGCAAGTCGTCAAAAGCCCGGTCGACCAGGTTTCGCAATGGAACCCGGGCAAAACTGACCGCAATCTGATTGGACTCCAATTGAGATATGGCGAGAAGATCCTCAATGAGATAAGTCAACCGGTCACTGTGCTTCTGAATCTTTCCAAGAAACCGCTCCCGGATCATGGGATCGCCAATCTCACCCTGCAGCAACGTTTCCACGTAGCCCTTAATCATGGATAGGGGGGTCCGAAGTTCGTGACTCACGTTGGCCACAAACTCACGACGTCCCTTTTCCACCGCCTTGAGTTTGGTCAGATCGTGGAGCACGACAATGACCCCCTCACCAGATCCACTCTCACCGAAACTGGAGGCATTGAGGGAGAGACAACGGGTCTCGAAGCCAGCCTTGATGATCATCTCACGACCAAGAACATGTCCGCTCTTCTCAACCTCCATCACGATTTCGTGGAGCTCGTGGGATCGAATGGCCTCCAACAGTCGTTTTCCTCGGACCGAGAGGTCTAACCCGAAAAGTTTTCGGGTGGTGGCGTTGATCAACTGGACCCTCCCTCCTCCATCGAGAATCAGCACCCCCTCGATCATTCGGTCAAAGAGCGTTGCTTGACGCTCGGCGGCGGCAGCGAGCTCGCGACTCATTCGAGCGTTCGACTCGCTGAGGCGATCGTTCAAATCCGCGATTTCATCCCGAAGCTCCGCCCGCTTCTTCTGGTGCCAGAGAAGCTGCAGCACGAAGGCCAACGCCAGCAAGGAGGGAAGGATCCAGTCCATACCCGCGACGCTACGAATGGACGGTCTGGCTTAACAATCGGCTAATCATCCGAAAAACGATATCCGACCCCTCGAACCGTATCAAGGAATCGGGCCGCCTTATCGAGCTTCTCCCGCAGCCGGCGGACATGGGTATCAACGGTCCGGGTATCAATCATGCTGTCGTAGTCCCACACGTCCTGGAGCAGACGTTCCCGGGATTGAACTCGGCCTCGCCGCTCCGCCAAGACGGTCAGTAGCTTGAATTCGGTGGGGGTCAGATCCACTTTCTTGTTGTCAACCATCACCAGGTGGCGTGGCACATCAATCACCAGCTCGGAGAACTGAAAGTGGTCGATCTTCTTGTCCGGAGTCTGACGCCGGGAGAGAAGATTCTTGATCCGAAGCACCAATTCCCGAGGGCTGAACGGCTTGGTCACGTAGTCGTCTGCACCCAATTCCAATCCTAAGACCCGGTCGATTTCACCCGCCTTGGCCGTGAGCATGATGATGGGAAGGCTCGACGTCGCCGGATCCCGTCTGAGGATCTTACAAACCTCAAGCCCATCCACCGCCGGCAACATCACATCAAGCACGATCAGGTCGGGCACGAAGTGACTCGCCTTGCTTAACGCCGATTCTCCATCTTCGGCGCTGATGACATCAAACCCGGCCGCCTTAAGATTAAACGCCACCAATTCAACCGCATCGGGCTCATCATCGACGACTAGGATTCGTTTACTCACTGGTAAGACAGGTAGGGTTAAGAAGCTGACAATGCAAAGGCGCTCAAGTGACAAATCGGAAACAATGATGCAACCCCTGCCGAACGCTGGTCAGTCTGATGGGGGTAGTTACCATCAAAAATAAGCCGCCAAAAACAGGATGACCAGGACCACCGCAACCACAGCGACCCACCACCGGCCCGATCGGTTGGCCGCCGAATTCGATCCAAATTCTTCCCTCAGGTACTGGTCGTAATCGAATGCCTCCTCATCGTAGTCGATGCCCATCGATTCATACTTGGCTCGTTCCGACCAACCCGTTTCCTCACAGGAACCACATTCCGGGCAGGCGGTGACCCGACCCTCGAGAGGCGTATTGCAGTTGGGACAAAACGCCTCCACTACCCCACACCCGCGTACTCTTCGTCCGTAGTGAGATCCATCCCCATGAGCACGTAATCATGACTAACAGCCTGCATATCGCGAACGTAGGCCTCCAACCGAAGGAGGTCACTGAACCCGAGAAACGCAAAGACCTGGATGGCGCGTTCCTGTTCGGCGATGAACTCCGCCTCCAATTTCTCCACGCCACTCTGTTGGGCGATCTGGATCACCTCCTGGACGAGGGATTTCGCCAGGCCGCGACCCCGGAAAAGAGGGTGGATAAAGACGCTGATTCGACCAATATGCCGTTTCCATCCTCCCAACTGCTGGTGGAGCGTGCAGGCGCCGATCACCTGATCATCGACAAACCCCAGCAACGGCAGGTTCCGGCCATAGTCAATCTTCGAACACCAATCGGCAATCACCTCCGGGCGATGAACATGATGCTTGATCAACATCCGCTCTTCCTGGGGCACGGCTTGAAAAAATTCCCAGAACGGCGTCTCATCCCGAGCCTCCAGGGGGCGAACTTCACATTCTAATCCCGAGTCCAGCCGGTACGACTTAGGAAAGCCCTCCAGCGACTGGTCGAGCATTGACATTCCTTCATCCATGAAACCCACCGTAAGCACAAATCAGGAAAACCACCAGATTCTTTGCCTGGAATCACCTGACAAGCGGCCCCCGCTGGGAATTCACAGGGGCTGGATGGAGGAAACGTTCCCACTCACTCCTAAACCGGAAGTCAATAGATCGGCCTGACTCACCTGACTCGGATCCACACTCCAGTGCCCCGCCAGGGGATAAAGACGCTCGGTATTGCCCCACAAGTGCCCCTGCCCCCTTGGCCCCAACAGATCGGGCGTATCCCCATAGTCGTAGGTTTTAACACCAACCTTCCGTTCCGCATCGGAAAAGCGTCCCTGGTTCCACAATGTCTCTCGAAACCAGGCATATCCCCTGACCACCTTGCCGTTGACCAGTCGAGCCCAACCATGTTCGTCGGTCACCGAGTCGCCACAGAAAAACTGCACTTCCCCAAGCGCCTCGCTCAACGTGGTCAGAAAACGGAAACAACGATCTATGTCATCGGAGGGCCGAGGAAGTTGGGATCCAAAAACGAGGATCCAACCCCGAATCGGAGGGGAAACAAAAAGCCGATTATTGGACGCCGCTTCACTCAACCCCTCCATCCAACTACAGGCATTCGCATTTTCGAGGCCAAGAGCCTCCTGAACAAAGCCCGTGTTCCGACTTCGGATCGCCAACCAATGACTGGGCCGGTGAAACACAAAGCCCGGCACCAAGTTGTCACTTGGCGAATAGTAGCTGAAGGGGGGCCGGTCGGGCTCGGCAAAACTCGCCGACCGACGGTTGCGGAGATAATAGAGGACGGAGAACATACAGACGATGCCGGAAATCGTCGTTGTGATGAGGAACAACAGCACCAGCGGCAGAATGTCGCCCGGGGATTCTCCCGCATGGACCAACTCATTCATCAGCTTTCCTTCCTATCACAAATCACTCTCTGAAACCAGTCAACCTCGAAACCCAACCCACCCCAAGCGAACCTGGTGTTCCATAAAGACCCGCTTCGGCTTGATCGGAAGGGTGGCGCCCACCAAACACAACCCCACAGCAATCCGATCACCGGCCACTCAATAAGTCGCCCGCCCCCCGGAAATGTCATAGACCGCCCCAGTGCTAAAGCTACATTCATCACTACAGAGCCAAGCCACCAACGCCGCCACCTCACGAGGTTGTCCCACCCGGCCCATCGGAATCTTGGACACCATGTAGTCAATGTGCTCTGCCGACACCTGTCGTAGGATCTCGGTCTCAATCACAGCCGGAGCAACGGCGTTGACCAGAACACCGGACTCGGCAAGCTCCTTCCCGAGCGATTTGGTCAAGCCCATGACCCCCGACTTGGCGGCTGAGTAATGGGAGGCGTTGGGATTCCCCTCTTTTCCGGCAATCGACGCGATATTGACGATCCGTCCCCAACCGCGGTCCCGCATTCGAGGAACGACCGCCCGACAGCACAGAAAGACCGCGATCAGGTCGAGTTCAATCACCTGACGCCATTCGTCAATGGAGCATTCCCATAGCGTCTTGGAAACCCCCGCGATCCCCGCGTTGTTCACCAACACATCGATGCTCCCCAGTTGATCCACCGTTCCCGCCGTTGCCTGGTCCACGCTTTTCGGATCGGTGATGTCCACGGCAAGCGGAAGAACAGGACTTCCCTTGGGGAGCTTGGCGACCGCCTCATCAAGGGCCGCTTGATCAATATCCCACAGGGCGCACGACATTCCCTGACTCACCAAGCGTTCCGCGACGGCGAAACCGATTCCTCGGGCAGCCCCGGTCACGACCGCGGCACGCCCCAACTGACTCTGTTCACTCATGGGTTTGCTGATGGTGGCAAAAGTTCCATTCCTTGGCCAATGATTTGCGCAACCTTGAAACCCGTCTCAACTAGCCTGAAAGCCGCTCAAAAACGAGTCGAAGCCCCCAATCGCCCAAACAGAAGAGCCCCCAGTAAACGAGGCCTCCGAGCAGGGGCGCCACATCGAACCGGACCACCAGGAGCGGCAGCTTTCGAAAAGGCGTCAAATAGGTCTTTGCGGTCTGATCCACATAGGCCCAAAGGGGCTTCTCCCCGAGGTAGACATAACTATTGATGAAATGCACCCCGATGATCAGCATGACCAGAATCAGGAACCGAAGCCAGAACGCCGCGGCCACCACCGGACTTTGCGCCACAAGCACCCAACCGTTCCAGTTCTCGGGGAGCGCCCCGAGGCTGATCAGAACAAATCCCAGGCCAACCCACAACAACCCGCCAACCAAGCCAACGAGGGCAACCTTCAAGCCCGGGTGCCACATGGCAAACGCACCCAATTGTTGATCAATCAAGTTCTCGATGGAATCGACCCTCCCTTTCAGCCGCGAGGTCAAGCTGAGCCCGAAAACCCAGAGATAATACCCGTAGAGAAACACCGCGAAACTGCCGAAAGAATAGCAGGCCATTTGCGAGAGGGAATCAGGCTGCAAACTCACCTTGAGCAAGCCGACGTCGATAGCCGGCAACGAGGCATTCGAGGGTGAAAAATTCCAATAAGCCGCGCCTCGAAGTCCGAGGAGAAGAACCAAGGAACCGAGGAAAAAAATTCGACTGAAGCTCCGGGGTGTTTCGGAACGCAGCGTTGAAAGGAGGGTCAATGGCTGACTGGAACGGACCGCATAACGCGGGAAGACAAAGGCCCCCGCCCAAAGGAACCAGCAGAGGAGATTCAGGAGGAAATTGACAAGTTCCATGGCATCACGGGCACGCCCCCCACCACGATGTGTCGAGCCTGACCTTCCAGAGGCTGATGCCCACTCAGGACCACCTAACCCCTCACATCTGCTTGAGCAAAGTATCCGCCATCACCGAGGGGGTTTCAGCAACAAAGATGCCGGCGTCCCGAAAGGCTTCAATCTTCGCCTCGGCCGTCCCCTTCCCGCCGCTCACGATGGCCCCCGCATGACCCATACGGCGCCCCGGGGGCGCCGTCGTACCGGCAATAAATCCCACCACCGGCTTCTGACAGTTTTCCTTGATCCAAGCCGCCGCCTCTTCCTCCGCCGAGCCGCCTATCTCCCCAATCATGATCACGCCATGCGTTTCGGGATCCTCATTGAAGAGTTGGATCACGTCGAGGTGAGAGGTGCCATTAACCGGATCACCGCCAATGCCAACACAGGTCGATTGTCCGACTCCGCGGCTGGTCAACTGCCAAACCGCCTCGTAGGTCAGCGTGCCG
>DEAY01000295.1 GCA_002348345.1 Verrucomicrobia bacterium UBA2970 | reverse complement strand
ATGTCCCGTCCCACCATCAATTGCACCATCCGGTCGTGATTCATTTCATCTCCCACCAGATCGCCCGCATTTTTTCCATCGCGAAACACGGTCACGCGATCGGCTAATTCCTGCACCTCTCCCAGTCGATGGGAAATATAAATCACACTTACACCGCGCGTGCGCAACTCTTTGACGACCTCCATAAGCCTTTCCGTTTCAAATTGCGAAAGACTGGATGTCGGCTCATCCATAATCAGGATCTGTGCATCGACCGACAACGCTCTTGCGATCTCCACGAGCTTCTGCTGCCCAATGGAAAGCGAATCGACAAGCGTATCGGGGGAAAGATCAAGTCCGACTAAGTTAAGCAGCGACTGCGATTCTTTATAAATTTTTGTTTTTTCAATCAAGCCATGGCGAAGTGGTTCACGACCCAGAAAAATATTGGCCCCGACGTCCAAGTTGTCGGCCAGATTGAGTTCCTGATGGATCAGAGCCACTCCAAAGCCCAGCGCGGCATCAACCGAATCGATCTTGACCGGCTCCCCATCCAGCTTGATCGTTCCCGAGTCCGATCCCTGCACTCCAGCGAGGATCTTCATCAAGGTGCTCTTGCCGGCCCCGTTTTCGCCAAGGACCGCGAGGATCTCTCCCTTAGCCAAAGTCAAGCTGACCTCATCGAGGGCAAGGACGCCAGGAAACTGCTTGGTCATCCCGCTGACCTCCAGCAGAGGCGGACTCGAATCGTCGGGCATGCGCGTCCTCTGTCAGCCTCTATTTTTCGGCCTCGCCAGCGCCGACCTTCTCCTTCAAATCAGCCCAGAATTCTTCAACGTTACCTTTGAGAATCTTTCGAGCCGGAATGTCGATGAATTTGGATTCCGGAATCACGCTCGTGTCGCCCCCCACGATGGCTTTCAAGATCTCCACGGACTGGTAGCCATAGGCGTAGGGGTTCTGAACCACCGTCCCATAAACGCTTCCATCAATGATCCCCTGCAGGCTTTCATCGGCCTCATCGAATGAGATGACTTGAACTTGTCCGATCTTGCCGGCTTGCTCCAAGGCTTCGAGGATCAACGGGGGATTGTAAGCAAAGAGCCCCACCATTCCATTGATATCGGGGTGCCGCGACAGAGTATCTTCCACATTCGCTTTGCCTTTCACTCGATCGAACTGATCGGTCAAGGTGCCCAAGATCTCAAACCCTCCCCCACTCAACACTTGGCCAGGTCGATCGTAATTGGACGGGTTATAGTCTCGCCCGAGGATCTCATCGATCACGCCTTGACGACGACGACGGGCATTGTCCTGCTCCAAGCGCCCAATGAAAATCATGATTTTTCCTCCATCGGGGAGGGCCTCCTTGACGAGCTCACCACACATCCGACCGGCCTTGTAGTTGTCCATCCCGATGTAGACCAATCGGTTCGACTTGGGCGCATCCGAATCGTGCGTGATCAACTTCGTGTGCTCGCCCGCCTGGTTGAGAAGCTCCGTCTGGTTGTCTGGGTCAATCGGGCTCACGGCAATCCCATCCACGCCACGAGTGACCAAATCTTCAATCATCCGCTTTTGGTCGGAAATGCCCTCGGCCGGCATGTGAACCGAAACATCGACCTCCAAGTCCGCTCCCGCCTTTTCCACACCGCGTTGAGCGATGGTCCAAAAGGAGGCGACGCCATTACTGACAAAGGCAATCTTTGGCTTCTTCCCCCCCCCTTCGCCGCCTTCCCCACTGGAGGACTGATTGGATTGACCACAACTCACCAAAAGGCCGAGAGCCAAGAGGAAGAGCCCCGACTTAAACACACTAAGCGATTTCATAGGAACCGAACCTAAATCGCAGAATATGGCACCCCAGTCAAGTCAAGCCGGTAAAATCGCCAAGGAGGCTTCCTCTCCTTTGAGCAGGCTTTGTCGCCGGCGGACAGAGGAGATGAGGAAGAGCCGCAGATGATTCGGCTCATTTCAATCGGGGTTGGAAGGCACGCTTGAGGACGCGCCGTTCCACCCGGCGCGACACGGTCAGAAACGAGTCCACCTCGAAGAGACGACCCAAGCTGTTACCGGCGAGATCTTCCAACGAGTTTTCGGCACACACTTCATGAATCCCTGGTTTCCACGGCGCGAGGGGTCGAAACTCCCATCGAGTTTCACCGCTGCCGATCGCCCGCTCTCCCTCAAGCGCCTGACCATCGGGCCCGTCAATCCAAAGCACCCTCTCAAGCAAGGCGTGGTCCATCGACTCAGGAAAACTGATTCTCAACGGATCTCGAGTCCCCGCCTGGGGCACCTTCAGCATCCACAAGGACATCAAGGGCCGCTCCACGTCAGGGGGGGCCACGCGAAATCGTTTTTCAAACCCCTTTTCAAGTGGAATCCCCCGGCTATCCTGCCATCCGGCAGCAATGACCAAGCGGACCTCATCCCCCGCACGGAAGGTTGGTCCGACCTGATTTCGCGGTCGCAGTCCTCTTTTCACACGCCCCGGATCGATCAAGAGGGTCATCCGAGTCCCGGTAGGATCCCACAATTCCTCGTCCAACCGGAGGAAAGGATCCACGATTTCAGTCCCATCATCTCGGGTCAAACGGACATAACGATGAGAAACTCCAAAAGCCATGGATCGGGAAAAATGAATGTAGAACTTGAGCAAGTTCTCGGGGAGCTCATCCCGCGAGGGATAGACGTGGGTCAACCCGACTCGGGAATCGGACGAAACGGGGGCAATGTCGAATGGAAAAACGATGGGGTCCGACCTGATCTTCTCCGCTTGGAATCGAACGCCATGTCGACGCAACCGCGCTGAGAAGGCGTCGACCCGAAACATCGCGCGGTAGGACAAGCCCGGCTGAAACGGGAATTGAGGAATGAACTCAATCTGGCAACTCTTGACCTGATACTGGCCGATGATGGAGGGAATGCGATCGTCCAAGCCGTCTCCAACCGACCCTACGAATACCGGAAAGACCCATCGCCAATCCTTCCCATCGAGGCGGTTCAAATGTTCTTGGGCAATCCTGAAAAGCTCGACGCCCTCGAGCACGACCCCCCGAGGAACCCCCGTTCCGGACTCACCGGGAATCAACGAAAAACCAAGGATGGAAGAAACGGATTCGCCTCGTGGAGACGAGGAGCCCGTTTCTTCCCCGCCCCGCGACTCGACGGGCGATTCAGCACCAAGCGCGACACCAACCAGACAGGCACTGGCGGCAGCGATATGGAAAACCCAAATCACGGAAACTGGACCGAGACCAAATCCAGCGCCCCCCCGTCATCCCCTCGAATAATCAGAGCCTGATTGCTATCAAAGGGCGCCAACTGAAACACGTTTTTCCACGATTCGATCGTCTCGAACGCCTGACCTTCCGTACCCCCTCCCCCGACGCGAGAGGTGATGGCCGCTGCATCCGCGAGTTCGTCCGTTGAAATCTTCATGACACCCCGGCTGCTATTGGCCATGAGAAACCAATCCTTGCCCTCCTTCGAGTAAACCAGCATATCCAGTGGCCGGTTTCGGTTTCCCAGCTCAGCAATCGTGGTTCCTTTGACATGGGCTCCCGCCTTTAATTGGGACACGGGAACCTTCACCAGTGGCGTACAGGTATACGCCGCCAGGATATGCGGCTCTCCCTCAATGGAATAGGGGACAAAGGTTCGAACGGGCGAACGGGTTTCGAATCGACCGTGGGCCCCGTGATAAATCTCAATGCTCGCTCCTTTGGCGGTGTCCTCGAACGGAAAGGGAATCGACCTCAAGGTCGATGCAAATTCCTCATTTGAGAGTCCCGCCACGATCACATTGCCATCCACAAACGAGATATCAGTGATCGACTCCAACCGCTGGTTGCGAGCACGCCGCCCAGTCCCCGTCACTCGATCGGCCGGAGGGTTGGGCAGGGTCACACGGGTCACCTGGACCGGATCAAGATTGACCACCGAGAGATCGCCCTCGCCATCCACCCTTACGATCACGGCCCCCGCCTCGGCTCCCCGACCGCGAGCAACGGAAAGGTAGGCGCAACGAGAGTCCGGATTGGTTGCCAAATCAACGATCCGAATGGCGTCTGCCGAAGTCCCCAGCAATCCAGCAATCTTTCCGTTAATCCCTTTGATCGCCAATTGGCCATTCTTCGAGGCAGCTCCATCCCCGGTCTTGATCGAAACCAACGCCGCTGCTTTGGGATCTGCGGCGATGAGGATCCCCCCGGGTGCGAACGTGAGGGGCCCTGGTGATTGAAGAAGGGCCGCTCCCTTGACGATCAGGCTACTCCCGATTGCCAATAGCGTTACCGCCATATTTCGTGACCAATATCGTGTCTTCATGATTTGCGCACTTCTTTGATTGATTGCTCCGCCTCAGACGATGACCCAACGGTCACACCTGCCTCTCATTATGACTCGGTTTTTACGACGAGGGTTTCAAGCTTTTTCTCATAGGTCGTCGAGGACGTCCCAGGCGGATCGTTCGGGTCGTCCTTGAGCCACGAACCCCTGCCCCCCCCCAGTTGAGGCCACCACCCGCGATCCTGGAACAAGACTCAGGAGCCCTGTAAGAGATTCTCGGTGGACGAAACGGCGAACAGATGTTAGGACCTCAAGGATGTCTGAGATCGATTTCACGAGGAAACTGATGGCCGCCGACGACGTCATTCTTCGCGAGCTCGATGGGGAAGCCGTCATTCTCCACTTGGGAGATGAGTCTTACTACGGTCTCAAAGAGTCAGGTACGCGAATGTTGCAACTCCTGACATCTGGCGACTCGATTGAAGCCGCCTTCCGGAGTCTGCTTGAGGAATTCGAAGTCGGGGAAGAGACCCTTCGGGCCGATCTTTGCCAATTGGTGGATTCCCTCCTTGATTCCAAGATGATTCGGTTCGCCTGAAAGCCCTTTGCCGAACGACCTCATGTGTGGCGTGGGACGAATCACCACCTACTTCTCGGCGGGAGTCATGCTGCCCCTGGCCGTCGTAGCCCTCAGATTCCTCGGACTGGGGGTGACCTGCCGCTTGCTCGGCGTTTCGTTGATTCGACTACCTGAGGCCCGATCCAACCTGTCCTGCCACCAACCGCTCAATGGGGCCCTGGAGATTCATCTCATCGTGCATCGGGTTGCCAGACGACTCCCTTTCAAAGCCCTCTGTCTGCCCCGCTCGATTGTGGTCTGTGTCCTCCTCTCGCTCGCTGGCCAGGAGGGGATCTTGAAACTTTCGGTGAAACGGGTCCAAGGAGGCATTGAGTCCCATGCCTGGGTGGAATGCAATCAAGCGCCTCTCGGCGAGCCCGATCCGTTGCTCAAAGACTTCGAACCGTTTAACAACTAAGAGGCGTTCTCATGCCAGGGCTAGCGGGACGATCACCTTCCCACGATACCGAATCCGATCGACAAGAGGTGGCGAGCATGCTCCAAGCCATGGCGCATCGCGGCACCTCACACACCATCTGGCAGCCTCGTCCGATCGATCCTTGCCTGGGATCGTGCCATCATGAGCCAACGCCTCCATTGATTTCTCATGATTCAGGCTACAGCCTTTTCATGGATGGAACCGTTTTCGACTCGGACTCAGAACCCGTCGATGCGCCCTTCCTGCTCTGTGAATTCCGCAAGAATGGAACGGTCGCCCTCAACCGCCTCTCAGGAGACTTTGCCATCGCGGTCTGGGATGCCCCGCGTCATGAACTCACGCTCATTCGCGACCCCTTCGGCGCCCGACCGCTTTATTTCACCTCCTCCTCCGCAGGGTTTTGCTTTGCCTCTGAGATAAAAGGGCTCCTCGCCCTCCCTCATATCCGACCGATCCTCAATCGAGGCCGGATCGGGGATTTTTTTTCTCAGAACTCGAGGGCTTCGACCGTGAGAGCACCTTCTACCAAGGGATCTACCGAGTCCCCGCCGGCGGATCGGTCGCGCTCACCCACGGCCGAATCCAGTCCTCTCGCTATTGGACCCTCTCGCCCCCCTCGCCCCACGCATCAGGGACTGAGGATTACGTCGATGGGTTCTCCCACCACTTTGAGAAGGCCGTCGCCCGCCATTATCGGGAACCCCGTCACACCGGGATTCTTCTCAGCGGAGGACTCGACTCCTCGGCCATCGCCGCGATGGCCGTTTCAATGGGCATTCCGTCACCGAAAACCTTTTCCCTCATTGCCGGCGACGACGATCCTCATTGCATGGAGAGCCGGGCGATTAAAGGCATTCAATCCCACCTCCCGCTTCACTCGCAAAGCGATGACTCCCAGGAGGTGACTCCTCTCCTCCCTCCCCTCTCCGAGCTCGCTGCACGCACGGACAACCCATTTTCATTGACCCTCATCGCTGGCCCCATCCCGCTCTTTGCTCGCGCCCGGACCCACGGCATCACCCACCTCCTCGACGGCCTTGATGGGGACGTCGTGACGTCGCTCGTGGGAAACTATCCCTGGTTCCTCGCCAACGACCACGGCCTCTGGGCGGCGCTCAAAGCCATTGTCTACAAATCAAAATACTTCGGAGAAACCCTCAACCTGCCTCTCGAGAGCGCTGGATTCGTGGTTCGATGGGCACTCAACCGGAGCTTCGCCAGTGACCGGGGATTTCGACGCCTGATTCGGAGGGTTCGCTCGCACCGGTCCCGTCTCGCGCGAGCTCGGGAATCGCTCCTCAAGAAGGCTTTTATCCAGGAGATCGACTTGCCCGACCGACTTCAGCAACGGTGGGAGAACGAACACCCAGTTCGCCCCCAAACCCTCTACGATATCACCCGGCAGTCGATCGAATCCCCTCACCTCCCTGCGGCGATCGAACGATACGAGGAAGCCGCCTCGATTTTCTCGATCCAGATCGGGCACCCCTTTATGGATCGACAATTGATCGACTACTGCCTGCATCTTCCGTGGGATCACCGGATTCGCTCTGGTCAGCCCAAGTGGGTTCTTCGCGAGTCCATGAGGACCCACCTTCCGGCCTCCATTATCGATCAATCCAAACTCCCCAACATTGGCGGCTGGTTTTTGTCCCGGATCTTCGACCGATACCTTGAAACCCATCCCTCTCCCCCCTCCTGGCTCGCTGAACACCTTGAAGATTTTGTCGATATTGATGCCCTCGTCGAGGACTGGAATCACGGTCGCCGCAGCAAAGGAGGGGAAATGACGGAGCTCCTTGAAATCTCGATTCTCCTCGGCGAGTGGCTCAGACAGCACTTCTGAAGCCTCGATCAAGGCAAAGCACACTCGTCCAACCGCCCGGCGAGGGCTCTCTTATTGTTCCATTCGGTGGAGAGACTGTAGACCCCGCCATCCAAACGAGCCAGCTGAAGCGGCTCCACACCGGATGCATCGCTGCAAAAAAGGATGGCCTGCCCCCCCTCTTGATCGAGAACGCCCATGAGCGCCACGTCACAGCCCCAGCCCCGGAGGGACTCCCGCATGGCCCCGAGAATCTCCTCCTTTCGCTGGAGCACCTCATGGATGTCATGATCCTCGATCCATGCCAAACGATACCGCCGGTCATGCCCTTGGATCTCCAGAGGATCTGGATCGAGGTGGACGATTTCCTCAGCCGTCTTCCCCGCCATCAGGGACGGGGCACCCCGCTCCAGATTTTCCAGGCAATGGACCAAAAACGGAAGGAGTTGTTTCTTCCTCGAGACCACCCCTGATAACTCAAAAACTCCGCTGTCCACTTCCGGATAGTGGATTCGAGACAGATAGTCAGTGTCCCCAGCCACCAGGAGTAATGACGTTTGCCTGACCACATCAGTGATCAAAAGGCTCGAAAAGAGATAGCCGTTGGACGCGCGGTAGGATTCCAAGGCTTCCACCAAGGCCTCCCGACGCTCCCAGAACCGGTTGAACCCGATTTCCTCAATCTGGGCAACGCTGAACTTCTTCCCCCGTTCGGTGTATTCCTTGCAATCGGCGGTAATCGCATCAGCAGCGGGACGTCCCATCAGCACCGATCCCGAACTGAACAACTGTTCGGTGAAGTCATCGGGATCCATGCCGGTGACCTTCGCCAAGCGGGCGAGGACCTCGGCATCGACCTCGGTCGTCGTCGGAGAGGTCAGATTATAGGTATCGGAAACCAGACCGGCCAGCAGCAGCCCTCCAATCTCCTTGGCCATCGGCAGTTGGTGGGTGAAGAACAAATCAGCCACGATAGTACTGGTCGACCCCACCGGCCTATTCATGAAAAGCATCGGTTGATGGGAAGTAAAGGCCCCGATGCGATGGTGGTCGATGATCTCGATAATCTCGACCTGATCCGCCCCTTTCACCGCTTGGCTGAGTTCATTGTGATCAACGAGGATCAGCTTGCGGTCAACCCGTTTCAGCAAATCGGTTTTCGAGAGAATGCCGACCATCCGCTGGTAGGCATCCAAGACCGGAAACGCCTGAAAACTCGAGGAAACGGCGAGCGCCCGAATGGAGGACAACGATTCATCCTCTCGAAACGTCAGAAAGTGGTCATGTTTGATATGGTCAACCCCAATGGCCGAGCGGCACAGCAGGACCGTCGTCGCCGAATCATGGGGAGAGGCCAGGAGGCTCACCTCGTTTTCCTGGGCCAATTGGACCAGGTCTTCGTCGATCGTCAAATCACCGGTCACAACCACGGCGCGGACCCGCTGTCGAATGGCCAACTCCTGGATGTTCCGTCGGTCTCCCACCACCACTAACACCTTCTCTCGCGGATACTTGGGCAACCGTTCGGCAAAGGATGCCACACTCATGGCACCAACCATCAGGATGAGCTCCTCCTCTCGGTCGACATAGACCCCAAACGAGAGTTTCGCGGAGAGGTTTCGACAGAGGGACCGGATGCTTGCAAACACTTTGCGCGAACCGAATTCGCGATCTTCAAGCGGGAGGAGGAATTTCCCCATCTTGAACACCGAAATCAAGCCGCGGCAGAAGCGGTCGTCGTCAACGATTGGCAGCACCCGAAGGTTGCCCTTTTCCATCATCGAGAGGGCTTCCGCCGCAGTGGCCTCGGGGGAAATAGAGGTCACCTGGTGCTGCATCACATCCCGAACCTTGGGAGAGACGTCCGGAACAAACCTCGGAGGCGCGACACCAAAGGTGCGGAGGACAAAGGCGATTCGATCGTTGATGTCGCCGCAACGGGCCGGGATCACACGAGTCATCCCCATCAGCCGCTTGAACTCGGCATAACCGATGGCCGAACAGATGGAATCGGTATCCGGGTTACGATGCCCTATGACGAGAATCTCGCTCACTCCACTCGCATCCACCACTCCACTCGCTCCATGGCCCGAAACACCACCCCTCCAGTCCAGAGCAAGTCTCCCCGCGAGTCAAGGCTCCGAAGGGAGGTCCATGGAAATTTTCACACACTCAACCGGAGGGCTTGGCCAATCAATCCCATTACGCTATGTTCCCCCCCGATGACTCTTTCAGCCAGCCTCAAGCTCAAACGAGACGTCACCGCCATCGCGATTCCCGCCGGGACCCCGCATGAACTCACCGAGGGAACGGAAGTCTATATCACCCAGGAACTGGGAGGGACTTACACCATTCATGCGGGGGGTGCCCTGTTCCGGATCGATGGTCGAGACGCCGATGCCCTCGGCCGCGAAGCCATCGCCCCGATCGAATCGGCAGACGAATCGTTCGAACCGTTGGAGGAGTCCATCATCTGGGAACAGCTCAAGACCTGTTTCGATCCCGAGATTCCAGTCAATATTGTCGACCTGGGGCTCATTTACGATTTGAAGACGGACCTCCTGCCGAATGGAAAATCAAAAGTCTTCATCAAGATGACCCTGACAGCGCCCGGGTGCGGAATGGGCGAGGTCATTGCCAACGATGCCCGAGAGAAAGTCATCACCCTCCCGGCCGTCGACGATGCCGTGGTGGAGATTGTGTGGGATCCACCCTGGCACCAATCGATGATCACCGAAGCGGGGCGAGCGGCCCTGGGCCTCGAGTCATCCTGATCCGACAGCCAATGCCCTCACCCGAAAAAGACGCCGCGATCGAAACGATCAAGGCCGCCTGCGCCGAGATTGCCCGCGGCATGATGAAAATCACCCCGGCCGTCAGCAAGCTGGAGGACAAGACCGTTGAGGCAAAGGTGTTCGAGACTCTGTACGAACTGACGAAGAACGTGGAAACGATCAAGAAACAAGTGGGGAAAATCGGAAAAGACGACGAATCGACGCTCCTCTAAGAGGTGGAAGCCCTTTCTGCCCCCAACGACTTGCTCACAACCCTCACAGCGCTTCTGCTCATCACTGCGGCCTCGTCGCTGAGCGTTGTC
>DEAY01000430.1:8308-11708 GCA_002348345.1 Verrucomicrobia bacterium UBA2970 | reverse complement strand
AGATAATGCAACGCTTTTGTTACGTTAATGTAACTGGACTGGGTTTTCTTTGCCCCCCTCTCACCCAGGAACCGAAGGGTGGAGCAGGAGTGAAGGGACTTCTACGACAGATCGGTTTGAACTACCTCGATGGGCTTTGCCGGTCACTGCTTGAGCCGGGCTGATCCGCGTTTCTAATCCGTGTTTCCAATGGGATGAACGGGGAATCCTGTCGGAAGCGTTGATCCCTCGGCAGCCAACTCGGCTGCCGGTTGGGAACGAAGGGGGTTGAAAAACCCGACTTCAGGGAAGCGGTTGAGCCCCCTGCTGGCTTCGAACGCGCTGGAGTCCTTTCAGGGCGGGCTTGAAACCCGGGCGGATTCCGAGTGCGGTGTTGAACTCCCGGACGGCTTCTTGAGTTCGGCCCTGTCGAAGATAGGTGTTGGCTAGGTTGCAGTGGGCCTCGACGTATTGGGGATCCAGGCGCACGGCCTGGAGGTAGTGGGGGATGGCTTGAGCGAATTTCGCTTCCCGGCTCAGTGAGGTCCCGAGGTTGTTGTGGGCCGAAGCGAGTTCGGGGGCCAGTTCGATGGCTTTCATCAGATGGACCTGTGCTTGGGGCTGTTGCCCCTGCCGCATGATGAGATTGCCCAGGTTGTTATGGGCCTCGGCATGCTCCGGGAAGATCTCGATGGCCCGACGGTAGTGGGTCAGGGCCTCTTTGGACCGATTCAATCGGGAAAGACAATACCCCAGGCCGTAGTGGATTTCCTCATTCTCCGGTTCCTCCTTGACGGCTTGCTCCAAGAGAACCAAGGCGTCTTGGTAGCGGCCCTGGGTCACCAGTTCGGACGCTTGGGAATAGTCTGATTGGGGTGTTTCCGAAGTGGGCTCGGGTGACTGGGAAGCGGATTCGGCCCTGTCCGTTTCCGTTGGGACCGGTGCCTGGGCGGGGATTTGATTGTCCGCAGATTCGGTGGTCTGTGGCCCGGGAGCACATCCGATGAAGGCAATCGCAACGAGGGCCGGGCATGATCCCACCGTCAGAGCCCGCGTCCAGGAGGGTCGCTCCGTCGCAGCCATCCGTTGGCCAATGGGTGTGACCGAGGCTCCTTGGAGGTGGGGGGGGAGTCGCTTCTCGGAAGACCTTCTGGATATGGGTTCAAGAGGACGCGGTGCGATGTCGGGCGAGTGAGCGATGGGTTCAGCCATACTCCCGGAGGATTCTGGAAGATGGGGGGGGCGTCAATAGGATTTGAGCTGGGATGGGATGAAGGTGTGTTCGTTCGGAAGATAACCAGGCTTGAGATCCACGAAAGAGCTGAAGGATGCCGTTCCTGAAAGGCTTCGAATCAATGGGATGGGAATCCCAGTTCCGATCGGCCTCGGTCCGTCATTCGATGGATGCTCCAAGCCGGGACGTTTGATGACTGGACCACCACATTGCTCACGCCTTCCAGCTTGCGGAGGCGTTCTCGAATGCCTTCGCTCACCCGTCCGCCGCCCTGCGTCTCCAGGAACTGAAAGACGGGACGGCCGGGATGAGGCATGGTGACCACGACGGTGACGACACCGGCACTGACTCTCACATCGTAGACATAGCCCATATCGACGATGTTGGCGTCGACTTGATAGAGCTGTTCATCCTGGACAGAACGAAGGGCTTGCCAAATCCTGTCTTTAAGGCCCCCGGCCGCGGCCGTTTCCCCGGGGCGGGCGAGGGATCCGACGGCTCGGGCCTCTTCGCGGGCCTGTTCTCTGGCGGAGCTCAGCTCCAGGGGATGAAGCAACTGTTCGCGCAACCGCTCGAGGGCTTCCTTTCCTCCGGTTTCAGGGTATTCGGTCATCAGATAGGCATTGCGTTGTCTGAAGACGGTGCCTTGTTTCAGAGACGCTTCGTTGGCGGGGTAGCGGCTCCACAACTGGCCATGGCCTTCGTATTGAAGGGTCGGGGCCCCTCCATGTTGAATCTCCGGAAACCCCTTGGCGTCATGTTCCAACCAGAGGGCGATGAAGGCATCGCGGCTCGTGCGGTGAAAGAACCCGACTCCCCAGAGATCATTTTCGTGACCCGAGGTCACCTTGCCTTCGTGGACGGTTCCGTTTCGGTCAATCCAGAGCGTCTCATCGAAGGCGTAGCCCGAGAAAACCCATTCGTCGTCACGCATGGCGGCGATCTTGAGATCGACGATGGCTTCCATGGTTCCCTCCTTGAAGAAGTAGGGGAGGTTGGAGTAGAAGGTGTAGGTCTGGTCGATATGCATCCGGCTGGGCGTGAAGAGGGGATGAACCGGACTGTGGGGGAATCCCCACCGTCGAACCTGGAGGCAGACCGGTCCCCGGATGACCTCGAAGTTCGGGCTGCGCGCCCAATTCTTGATTCTGAGTTTTTGAAAATGTCCTTCGTCGACGTAGTCATGGGCCCAATCGATGGAGGGAGGCTCCCCGTGACCTTTTCCTCCGGCGAAGAGTTCTAGGCCGTGTTGTCGTTTTGAGATCAAGCGTTCCAGTTGTCCCATCTGGCTTGAAAGGTTGGCGGTGAAATAGTGATTGTCGATCTGGAGGGCGTCGCCTTTCCCTCGGCTCGTGAGGTCGGAATGATACTCGGGACGTTCGGCGTTGGGGTTGTCGAAAAAGACGAGGTGATCGACGGTTGAGAACGCGGCGCTCGTGGCCTGAAACACAAGGCGACAATGATGCTGGGAGTCGGATTGAAAGTGGCTGAGGATCTGGCAAGGGATGCTTTCGACGGCTCCGGTTTCGGGGCGGATCCTGGCAACCCGAATTTCTCTCCAAGGGTCGATCATGTGGTTTTCCGCGATCACCAGGTTGACGATGACGGGTTCACGGGTCCGAGGAATCCCTTTTGTTTCTCTGAGTTGGAGGGGGTAGCAGTGCTTCCAGGCTTGGGCCCATCGGGCCCAAGGACCGGGCAAGTCCCGGACGCGGACGAGGGAGGCGCTCTCAATGGGACTGGGGTTGGGGTTGTGTTGGGCTTGCAGCGTCCGCTCAAAAGAGAGGGTGTTCTTGATGGATTCCGCGAGCGACATGGCGAGATCGATGCGACCCTTTTGATAGGCGTCTTGAAGGAGGGCAAGCTTTCGGTCCACCGAATCGCTTCGGTGCGATGTGTTTTCGGCGGCACCGATCGGACGGTTCGAGAACGTCAGGAAGACGACAAGGAAAAGAGCGGCGAACCGGTAGCGAGACGACTTGGTAAGGTGGTCGCTGCGGGAGGGTGGCGGCGTCCGGTCGACGAGCGGCTTTGGGTCGATCTTGGGGGGTGGTGAGGTTATAGCGCCATCCTCCAGTCCGAGATGCTGGCGGTTAAGGTTTCAGCATCCCAGTGGGTTCGATCCTTTCCGACTTCCCAGGGAGCGGGGCCGACAAAGGAACTTTGACGGCCCTCGATCGCCACGAC
>DEAY01000430.1:777-7924 GCA_002348345.1 Verrucomicrobia bacterium UBA2970 | reverse complement strand
ACGGTGTATTGGATGTAGGGAAAGCGTTGGTGGACGGAGGGAGGATAACTGGGGTGCTGGAAATCGGTTCCCACCCAATGGTAAGAAGCACTGTTGATTTGCGGATAGAGGATTCCGTTGATCCGGCGCAGGTAGTCCCGGTGATGATGCCCTGAAAAACAGGCGACCACTTTGCGCGTCTCGGCGCTTGCGTTGGCCTGATCAAGAATCTCGCGCACGGCGGCGCCGTTTTGGACGCCTCCCTGATCGGGACGCTCCACGCTTTGATGGATGAAAACAAAGGTGGGGGATTGGGATTTGGCGAGGTCTGCGCGCAACCATTGCAATTGATCTTCGGCGACGTAACGAGGATAGCCGCTTTGGTGGTCGGCGGGGCGGTCGTTTCCATCGAGAACGACGAAATGAACCCCTCTCAGGTCGAACGAGTAGTATCGGCTCGTCATGCGCCACCAATCCACTGTGTCCTCTCGACGGTAACCGCCGTCGGTGTCGTGGTTCCCCAGAACATGGTATCGGGCTCCGGGAAAGGTGTTCCAGATGTCCAGGAAACCTTGGTTGGATTCCTTGGGGACGCAGAAGTCGCCCAGTTGGATGACAAAATCGACTTGTTCGGCCGTCATCTTTCGAATGAACACCTCCAACCGATGGTCGGCGTCATGCATGATGTCTTTGTGAACGTCAGTAATGACCCCGAATCGAACCGGTTTGGCGTGGGGATCCGAATTGCCCGCCTGGACCGGCCAGGTTCCCAGGAAGGCGCCGGCGGCGCTGCCTCCGGCCAGATGAGCGAGCGCGGAGCGCCGGGTGAGTTTGGGCGGTTTGCTTTGGGTGTTCATGGCATGGGGTTCTCTACGATCGAGCCCTCTTGGGTGAGTGTGATCCCGATGCTTCCCGCGGGAATCGTCGTCGTGGTTTCGTGGCCGTCTGGCCAGCGAACCCAAATCGATTGGGGATCTTCCCGCCGGGGAAGCAGCGGAACGAGCGTGTTTTGTGACCAGTAGCCGCTTCCCGCTTGGATTTCTCGCAGGGGGCCCGATTCAGCTCCGTAGCGAAGGCGGAGTGCGGCGCCGACGGCTGCCGGGTTCTCCGCGCCGCCTTTCAAGCGAACTTGAAATCCGGGGCGGCCGCTGAGGTTTTGATAGAGTTGCGTGGCCTCATTGTTCTGGCTGATCACCAAGTCGGGTCGGTGATCCTGGTTGAAGTCGCCGATGGCCGCTCCCCGTTGGTCACCGTAAACCCGAATCCCGGACTCAGCGCCGTCGAGGGCGTCAAAGGTTCCCTTTCCCGAACCCAGAAGCACGAGCCCGCGGCCAGCGTTCAGCGGAGAAATCTCTTGGTTGAGCGCGGAAATATTCTGCCCCATGAAAACGTCCTCGTTTCCGTCGCCGTCAAAATCGCTGACGCACACCGCCGTGCCGGGTGCGAATTGGGCGGCGCTTGGCAATGCCTGGCCTTCGAATCGGGTTCCCCGGTTGAGGTAAAGCATCGATTCGAGCCTTTGAATCGCGAGATCCCGAAAGGAGGCTTGGGGTTCCCAGATGGCATCGAGGGTCGCCCGGCTGTAGGCCGCGTGGGTGGCGAAACGCTGGGCGATGGAGGGCATTACCTGGCTCAGGTGATCGCGGAGTCGATAGGGGACGTAGGCGTCAAGGGACTTGGCAAAGTAGGCCTCCACCGAATCGGTGACCTGATCTCCTTGAATGTCACCGTAGCGAAGAATGATGGGATGGTCGCGGTGGACTTGGTGGCGGTGGTTTTGTCCCCAGTTGGAGGCGATCAAATCGGGGCGGCCGTCCCCATTGAAGTCTCCGGTGGCAATTCCATTCCAGAGGCCGATTTCGTCGGACAATCCCCACGCCTCGGTTTGTTCGAGGAGGGTTCCCGACTGATTGGCAAAGACCCGAAGCGGGCCGCTGTCACAGGCCAGGACAAGGTCGGGCCAGCCATCGCCATTGAGATCGGACCAAAGCGATCCGCTGACATTGCCGACCGAAGCGAAGGGGCTTGAACGCTGGGGATCGTATCTGAATTCACCGTTGGTATTCTCGAAGAGATAGGATGAGGCCGGTTGCGGGAACTGTCCGGGTTTGCAGCGGCCCCCGACGAAGAGATCCAGATCGCCGTCATGGTCCAGATCACAGAGGGAGAGTGGCCCGATGCTCGTTTCCGTATTGGGCAGGGCCACTTCCGAGCGTTGTCCGTTTTGAGTGTAGCACCGGAGGAGGGAGGGTTTCGCAATCGGGAATTCGTAGTTCGTGGCACCGATGACAAATGCGGGACCCGAAGCGGGTGCCCCGAGGGCCGCGATGCCGACCAGATCGTAGGGATCGGGCGGGCGTCGAAACCGTGGCGCCGGCCGAAAGTTTCCCTTGCCCTCGTTGAGCAGGGCTTCCAGTCGTCCCCCCCGTCCGCTGCCAATCACCAAGTCCTCACGGGAGTCCCCGTTCAAATCAACCCAGGCGAGACCGGGGCCGAGATGGCTCAAGGAACGGGACAGCGCGGGTTGACGGATGAAGTCGTTGTATTTGGCATCCCGGTGACGGTGTTTCAAGTTCGTGCTTTGGTTGGTGAACAGGGGCTCTTGTTCGGCCGGCGGTGGGGTTCGCTCCGTCGAGGGGTTGGGTGAGGGTTCGATGATCTCGTAAAGGTGGTTGGCCTGAACGCCTTCCACCAAACTCCTCCGGCCGCTCCGCCACCGGACCTCGATGCTCAGCGGGGCGTTTTGCGCCGGGCATGCAAAGGTGCGGAGGGTGTCATCGCTTGCGAGGTAACGACCGCCGCAGATGATTTCCTGGGATTGTTCGCGTGGACCGCCCTTGACCAGGATTCGGGCGCCCACCCCGGCGGTGTTTCCCCTTGCGCCTCGGAGCCGCACGACCAATCGAGGTTGACTGCCCGTATTCCGATAGAGCAGGGGGGGGCTGTTGAGGCAATTGACGACGGCATCAAGATCGCCGTCGAGGTCGAGATCGGCCAAGCCGATGCCGTGAGAAACCTCTGATGAATCAAATCCCCACGCCTCGCTGACGCGTTCGAAGGTCAGGTCACCTCGATTGCGAAAGGCAACATTCGGCGTTCGAAGTTTGGGGAACTGATGGAGCGGTTTTCGCTGGGGGGAGTCTTTGGGAAATTGATTGTTGAAATCGATCGTGTCCAGGTCCTGGGTGTCGAAAGCGTGCCCATTGACGGTGAGAATGTCCTCGTAACCATCCAGGTCGACATCCAGGAAGACGGGGCACCAGGTCCAGTCCGAAGCGTGAAGCCCGGAGAGTTGGGCAATCTCCGCGAAGGTGTCATCACCCCGGTTGAGGTAGAACATATTGCGGCGAAACTGGGGTCGGTCCAGCCTGGCTTCGAGGGTTTCCGAGATCGGGGGCGTTTCGGGGGCGATCTGGGTCATCCGCAACGGATGGGAGGGGGAGGCCATATCGACGACCATGAAGTCGTCGAGGCCGTCACGGTTCAAATCGCCGAAATCGATGCCCATGGAAAAATAGGGCGATTGGCGGATCGCGAGTCGCGGGATGGCTTGGAATCGCCCTTGTCCATCATTGATCCAAAAGCGATCGGGTTGTTGAAAATCGTTACAGACATACAGATCGGGATGGCCGTCCTGATTGATGTCCCGAAACATGGCCGAGAGCCCCATATCCCAAGGTTCGTCCTTGAGCACTTGCCCCTGCTCGTCTCGGAACGCTCCGGCGGTCCAGGGCACGAGGGTGAACCGGCCGGTCCCGTCGTTTCGATAGAGCCGGTCGGGTTCGCCGAACTCGATGTGGTTTCCGTCGATGACGCGAACTCGATTGCGCCATTTCCCGGTGATGATCATCTGATTGCCGCGTCGCCGATAGGAGAGAACCGCGCCGCTGCGGATGGTCTCTTCCCCATAGTTGGTGACGTAGAGGTCGAGATCGCCATCGTTATCAATGTCTGCCAGAACGGCAGAGGTGGCCCCGTTTCTGGCGTAGAGTGAGCGGGGATGGTGGGGGGTAAAGCGGCCGGTGCCATCGTTCAGGAACAGCTTGGCTCCCGTCCCGGAAAGGGTGACGATCAAGTCGAGGTCCCCATCCCCGTCGAGGTCGGCAAAGGCCGCCCCGCGAGAGAAGGACTGGGGAAGATCTACGCCGGCCGATGGGGCGATGTCCTCGAACTGCCAGTTTCCCAGATTGCGATACAGCGCGTTGGGCCCCGAGAGTCGACACAGGTAGAGATCGCAGCGTCCGTCTCCGTCCACGTCCCCGAGGGCCAAGCCCGAACCGTTGAGAAGGTTGTGATTCTTTGATTGAAAGGCCGGAGAAAGCGTGTTTTGGAAATGGATGCCGGTGGACGCCGCGGGCAGGGATTCGAAACCCGGCTTGCCGGATTCAGGAACCTTGAGGGACGCAACGCGGTAGCCGGAATGGGTTTGCCAGGTTAATTCGGAGCCTTGAAGCGCGATTGCCAACCCGCCGGTCAAAACCAGCAGCCCAGGGGTCAGAGGGCGAATGAGTTTGGGGACAGGCCAAGTCATCGGGTTCGGAGCAGCTTAGAGGGCCTGTAATCGATGTTTCAAGTGGAAGCTGGGGGAAATGGGCTCGCACGCGGAATTTGATGGCGCTGAAGCGACCTGGCTTGGTCCGGGAAAAACCCCAGTGTTGGTTTCGGAGGGAGCCGAGGTGGTGAAGACAGGGGGGGATCAGCGGTTAAAGCGTTGGGGCTCCGATTGGCCCTCGACCAGGAGGAGATGTTGATCGGCCTCAACCTCGAGCCACTCTTGTTTGAGGCCTGAAGGCCACGTGACGGTGAGGCGGTCGAGTTGTTTATGCTTGGCGAGACCGATGTGAACGGAGCTCGAACCTTGCGCCTTGAACCCCCCTTTTGGATAGAGTTCGCGGATCACCCGGTGCTTGCCGGAGACGGCTTCGATGCGCGCGCCCAAGCCCATGCGATTGCTCTTGGTGCCCCGGAGGGAAAGGCGCAGCCAATGGGCTTGAGCAAACCGGTTCTCAAAGAGGAGCACGGGGCCCCCGCCCGCCTGACGAACGATGAGATCCTGACGCCCGTCGCCGTTAAAATCAGTCGCCACCACGCCCCGGCCATCGCCCTGGCTGTCGGCTCCGGTGATGGCTGAAATCTCAAAAAACCGATCCCCGTCGTCATTGAGAAAGACCCGGTTTCGCTCGAAGCCACTCAGGCTTTTGCCGTTGGCGACGATCTTCCATGGATTGTCGACCCACCATTCATGAAGGCGCTCGTCGGGTTGGCGGGGGGCGGGGACGGTGCATTGACGCTGAAACGGCTGTGACACGACAGCCTGCCAGAGGCAAGGTCAGCCGTCGGGATCCTCGGTCTGCACGCTAAAGAAGCCAGCATTGGCGTAGAGATCCAGGAAGCCGTTGTTATCCAGGTCGGCCATCATCGGGCCGTAAGCCCATCCGACGGCGTGGAGATCATGCTGCTTTCCCACCCGTTCGAAACGGAGGTCCCCTTGGTTTTGGTAAAGCTCACTCCCGGTGACAAAACGCTTGATCTTCGCAAAAATCTCCGGTGGATAGGCGCCTTCGGGCAAGTTTTCCATGATGCGCCTCCCGGCCTTGCTGTACATGTTGGCGGTATAAAGATCGATATGACCGTCATTGTTGGTATCGCCCACGACCAAGCCCATCGACCCGAAGTCTCCGGCATCATCAAGCAGGTCCTTTTCGCGGAACGTGCCGTCTCCCTGATTGACGAGGAGGATTCCGCCGCCGAATTCATTGATCGAATAAATGTCCGGCCACGAGTCATTGTTTGCATCGAGAAATGCGGAGGTGAACACCGAGCGCCGCCCTGCCTCGGCTCGAGCGGACTGGGACACATTCTCGAACTGCCAGTTGCCAAGGTTCTTCCAGAGTTGGTTGCCGGGGCCGCCGGGGCCGTCGATCCAGGAATCTTTTCGGGAACTGCCGTCTCCATGATTGCGGCTGACGTAGAGATCAATCCAACCATCCTTGTTGTAATCACCGACGGTATAACCTGAAATCACGTTGGCCTTACGATCGTTCAGTTTGAGATTGGAGTGCTTTGTGACGTTGCTGAAGTACTGGCCCTTCGCGTTTCTCAAGAGGACATTGTCGACAATCAAATCGACCCAGCCGTCGTTGTTGAAGTCGGCGAAGACGGCATTGGCTGCCGCCCGATAGTTTCGAGGCAGCTTGAAGGCCTCCGTGGCGTCTTGGAAGCCCCCTTCGGGTTTGCCAACGAAGAGAAAGAGACCGTTGTAGTCGTTGACAAGCACGTCATCGAGCCCATCGTTGTTGACGTCGGCCAAGTAAATGCCTCCGTTCACGATGCCTCGTTCCTCAACCGGAATCGTCCAGTTGTCGATGAAGCGCTTGGGGTCGATCCCCCTCGCCGCACTGACTTCGGCCATCAGAGGCTGGGCGGCCGAATTGATGTATCCCTCCTCAACCTTGAGAACATCAATCCAGTGTTTTTCAAAGGGCATTTGATCGGCATCGGTGATTCGGTTGAAGACAAAATCGACCACCATCAAGCGTTCGCTGATCGCGTCGGTCTCCGTGGCACCAACCATTCGGAGCTGGAAGTTCCCGTGCCAGGCCCCATCGAGTTCGCTGCGTTGGACGGGGAGAAGGGACATCAGCTTCACTGAGATCTTGGGGTCGGGAGTGAAGGGAGCGCGATAATCGAGGAGCCAATCGACAAATCCGTGAGCATCAAGAGGGGCTCGGGAAACGCCTAGGGCTTCCCGGCTAACCTTGCGCATGGTGAAATCCTCGTTCGCCGGACGGTCTCCTTCGGCAAAGGCCACAGCGGCTCCGGAGAATCCGGGGGCGAGGAGATCGAGAAGCGCGTCCCGTTCCTCCAGTTCGAGGGCGACGGCGATTTCCGGGAATGCTTTTTGAGCGAGAATCTGGGCCCGGTGCTCGATTTCGGCAATATAGACCCGCTCACTCTCGGCGAGTGGCAACGCATCGGGATGGCTGGCAGCAGGGGTTGCCCCAGGCGCCGACGGAGGCGGGGTGGCCGCTTGCTCATGATGAGGGGATGACGGGGAGGAGGGTTCCCCCGCGGAGCGAGACTTGCGGAGCGTGATGGCGAGGAAGGTGACAATCAGAGCCACAGCGCCCAGTGCCGCCCAGATCCACCGAGCCGAATGCCGCCCAGC
>DEAY01000430.1:0-465 GCA_002348345.1 Verrucomicrobia bacterium UBA2970 | reverse complement strand
GAATGCCGCCCAGCCGAGCGGCTTGGGGCGGTCGACGGGCGAGTAGGGCGTTTGCGATTTTTCACGGCAACGGAACGAGGTAGTCGACCTGATTGGGATAAGGGGGAGAGTGTAGGGTGCGGGTGGGTTAAAACCAATCAAAAAATAGGCTCGAGTCGTTGAAGCGTCAGACCGGATACGATCCGGATTCGCCCGCTTTGGGTCGCTGAAGCGAGGGCCCCCCACCCCAGGATCCCGGGAACGGGCGGTGATCGAAAACGAGACGGCGGGGATGATGGATGGAATGCCGGGTGATGGTTCCGAGGAGAGGCCTGTTGATTCAATCCGCTGGGAGAGTTTCTTGCGAAATCACGCAGAGTGTTTCTTAATCGGCACTGAGATGAAGGCTTTCCCGGTCAGCGCACGTCGTGATGGGTTCACCCTGATCGAACTGCTGGTTGTGATCGCCATCATCGCCATCCTGGC
>DEAY01000101.1:2366-12626 GCA_002348345.1 Verrucomicrobia bacterium UBA2970 | reverse complement strand
TTGACCGTACTTGGAATAGTGGTGGCGAGGGCCGTCTTGTTCGCGGGGAAGGCAATCGGCTCAAGGAGAGCAGAGGGAGGACGGCGGCGAAGATAATAACCACGGTTCACCCCGGTGACCGAACGAAAAATCTGGTTGCTGTCCTCGTAAAGACCATAGCCGAGGATCGCCGGCGGGGGGCGGTTGCTCGTTCCTAGCCGCGTTCGGGTTAACGTTGTGAGGTCAAATGACTGCCGGTTGAGAAGTACCAAGTCACAGCGGTTGTTCTTGAGGTGTTCTTGGGCCTCTTCAGGGGTTTCGAGCACCGAGACTCGGAAGCCCCGATTCTGAGTAAGCCAATAAGCAATGGTATTTCGAATCTCTTCGCGGGGTTCGATCACCGCAACCGTCCTGGCCTTCGCCTCCCATCTCCTTCGCCGAGGGAGTTCTTTTTCAACTAAGGTGAGCATGGTGGAGTAGGTGCAGGAGAGGGGGTCGACTGACCAGAAGATTGCCATTGTGAATTCGCGAGAAAAGCGCCGGCAGGCGGAATGCCAACCCTCGTTTTCGATCACTTGAAGAAGTTGGTTTCCGAAGGTGACGGCTGAATCGATTGTTTTGGATTGGGTGGGGAAATAGTCGTTGAGACCCGCGCGCTCGATTTTGACGGACCATTGTTCGCTGGACGGAAGGCCTGCGTGATCAAGGTAGTTTCTCCTGGAAAGGCGTGGCTTCCAGTAGCTCTGGGTATGGGTGCCGTCGGGGTGTCCGAGGGAAGGTTGGCGAGGTGAGGATAAAGGGTGTGGCAACTGGTTGAGTAGTTCGTCCGCTGCGCTCCAGCCTCCCGATGAAATGGCCTGATAAATCTGGGCGGCCCTCTTGGTCGCCATGCCACGCGAGGTCGTTGCCAGAGGGATGGAACGGCGGATACCTTGGTGCTGGATCTTGATGGACCAGTTCTTGACGTGCCGAGTCTTGCCATTCCGTCGATAGCTGGCCTGGTAGATTCGGTGCTCCCAGTAGCGAGCTGAGGTTTTGGATGCCGGGCGGTACATTCGAATTCGTTTCAGCCGAGGCCAATCATTGCTTGGACGGTGCTTTGACAGTGATGGAGACCTTATGGAGAGGGGGGGAATCTTGCAAGGGCTCAAAGAGTGCCCCTTTTCCCAAGGTTGATTCTCAGACGGGCGACCCATTGCAATGCGCTTTAGGCTCGAGGGGCCCTCATTTTTGCCTGTAAGGAGGTGACAGGGATGAGATCTTGAAAACCATGTTTCCAATCTGTCACGTGGTTGCCGTAACGTTGCAACCCCTTTCCAGTTAACTCCGAGAGTGTGGGCAACGGTTGTGGTTGCAGTTCTGGGAGCCGATGACCGCCGGGATCGGAGCGAAAGGTAGCCACATCTGGTTATTGGGGGCACGGGAACATATTAGTATAAAAAGGGTGCCAAGTCGGACATCGATCAAAGCGTGTTGTTTTTCGCCGGACCTAAGAAAATGAAATTGGTTTTTCTCTCATCGGATCAATCGAACAAGGATGGTCAATCCCGCGGGTTTACCCTCATCGAGTTGCTGGTCGTGATCGCCATCATCGCCATCCTGGCTGGGATGTTGTTGCCGGCGTTATCCCAGGCGAAGGAAAAGGGGAAGAGCGCTCGGTGTATGAGCAATCTCAAACAAATCAGTTTGGCAACAACCATGTATGCCGATGACAATGATGATGAGTACTTTAATCTGGGAGGGAGTATTCCCAATCACGGGATGTGGTTCAATGGCCCAGACTCGAACGTGCCTTTGGAGAAAGACGACTCCTTGGCTTATTGGGCGATCGGCTACCAAGATTATTTTGGGCGGTCCCGCGAGTTGTTTAACTGTCCCAGTGCCAAGGTGGTTGACGAATGGCGCGAGAATGGGTTGCGTTATCCCCATAGTTTTTGGCTAAACTCCACATACGGAATCAATGGAATGTTGACGACAGGGGGGCGGCCCAAATTGTCCCGATTTCAAAGTCCTAATACAACGATTCTTGCCCAGGATGCTGCCGAGCAAAAAATGGATGGTGGATCGAGTGATACCCTGGGGCTTTTTCCGGGAAGTAAGGAGATCCTGACCCAATGGCGGTTTTCGCTCGCTGGGTTGTATCCGGAGCGGAAGATGTGGAAGGAGTGGTATCGGCACAATAACATTTGTAATACCCTCTGGTTGCCGGGTCATGTTTCGACGATTAAATTCAACGGGTTTGACCAAGGTGTCGATTATCGCTGGTATACTGGTGAAACACCTGTCAGTCAGCCCTAGCAGGGTGCGGCAGTTTGAGTGATAACAGGACTGTTTTTTGGTGGCCCATTGCCTGGAGATTAGGGCCGAACATCTAATAAGGTGGTATGAAGAGACTTCATGATTTGATAGGGAGTGTGTTTGTGGTTCTCCTTTTTGGAGGATGCGGAAGCGGTGTCTACAAAGGGCCTGTTGCTCTCGAGGAGGATCAACTCCCCACTGTCATTCGGGAGGCTTTTGCGGCGGCGCCCCAGCAAACCCGTGAAATTGCCGAAAAGGCAGTGTTGCTGTTTGAAGAAGAAAAATTTCCCGAATCGATTGCAGAATTCCGAAGGATCTGCGCGCTCCGTGAGATTACCGATGAGCGACGAGAGATTGCCAGTCGCTGCCTGATTACGTTAACCGCCAAGATTCAAGAAGCGGCTGATATGGAAAGCGACACCAGCGCCGAGAAGTATATCCGATACAATCAAGTGACCAAATAGAACCAAGCACGAGTATGGGACGACAAAGTGATCTGAAGCGAGCGATGATCGCGGTATCTTCACTTGCTTTGATGGTGCGAATACGCTGACGCATCTGGGTGCTGGAGGAGGGGGGGCGTCCTGACATCTGGCATCGAGTGGCTTGGGTGACCGACGAAGAGGCGTTCCGGGTCCGGAAATACGTCGACGGTCGCTTGGTGGGAGCTGGTAGTGTGACGGATCTCGATTTCGAGGAGGGTCGTTTGACGGTCGACAGCTCGTCTCTCTTGGTCAGTGACGATTCGGATGCCGATTTGGCTCGGACTGAGTCGGGTTTTGTCACCAGCATTCAGTTCCGTGCTGAGGCTTTGTCAAACGAGCAGATGATTGCCATTGGCGGCCCGTCTGCTGGGGGGATTCCCCAGGAACCGCCCGCCGTCCCGAGTTTTATCGTGGAGTGGTTTCCCCGCGGCGATGTGGCGCCGCTTGATACCTCGTTGGGGGCTCCGACCAACGAAACCATCATTCTTGATTTGGGCAATCCAGCCGGTGCTAAGAATCTAGTCATCAACTTCAGGATGTTTGACATGGGCAACGACTGGTGGTGAGCGATCGGCAATGTCACCGTGAACGCAGGGGCTAAACCGCCCACGGTGACTAGCAGTCCGTCGAGCCAATCGGTTGCCGAGGGGGGCTCGGTGACATTTGAGGCGGGCGACTCTGACCTGGACGGGGTGACCGAATGGGCGGGTAGGAGCTTTGCTACGTTGGATTGGTGGAATTCGGTAGCGGGCAAAAGCCGTGATGAATTCACCAAGGCGACCGGGGCGGTTGCGATCGCTGATGGCGACGAATGGGATGATCAACCGGGTGCGGATGGTCTCATGGATACCTGGTTGAGTACACCCGTCATTCCGGTGGCCGGTGTCGCCCCGATTCGATCGTGCTGCGGTTTGATTCGAGCTGGCGTCAGGAGGATACCCGGAGCGCCTCGGTTTTGGTGTCCTTCGACGTTGGTGAGCCGATGGAGGTTCTGGTGTTCGACTTGGATTCGGGCTCCGGGAACTTCAAAAATCACGCTCCCAACGATACGGTGGTGGCGCCCTTGCAGAATCCTGAAGGGGCAGAAGCCGTGGTGCTCACTTTCGGTTATCTGGATGCCGGAAACAATTGGTGGTGGGCCATCGACAATATCCGGCTGACCTCTGCGGTCTTACCGTCGGGCGCACCCCTGATCGTGCTGCCTCCGATCGTCCTGCCTCTCATCCCCGGACAAGAACCGCCGCAGATCAATGCCTTCTCCGTCAATGAGGATGGCTCGATCACCATTGAGTATCGCGCTACCCTTCAAGGTTCGGAAACGGTTGGGGGGCCTTATCAGGCGGTTAACGGAGCGAGTTCGCCCTTCACGGTGAATCCGGGTGCGGGTCCCGCCATTCGGTTCTACATCGCTCGTTAGGACCTTTTGGAAAGCCTTCTGGTTGAGTAGGGCTGTCGCCGATGCGACAGCCCTCTCTTTTTTCCCGTGGTTGCTTGCCCCTGGAGCTTGGCACGAGGAATCCAAGGGGATAGGCTCCCGCCGTCCCAGAGATCAGCGAACAACAAGAGATGGAGGCCCGTCAGCATGAAATGTGTCGAGTGATTGATTCCCGTTTTCTTCTAGCAGAGATCAGGGGTTGGAACCTCGTGTTCGGGACTTGTTTCGCCTTGCTGCTGCCCTTTATGGCACTTGGGGAAATGGTAATTGCCGTGACCGAGACCGAGGAGGGGATTCAAGTGGACGGGCGGGGAAGGGTTAACACCAGCGGCTTGGGCTTCTTCTTTGATGATTTGGTATTCAACAGTGATTTTGGTTTTCATCCCGGTTCTGGGATGGTGAGGGTAGGCGATCCTCGGAGCGTTCCGGCCCGGTTGTTTCGAGGCATTGAAGGTCCCACTCAGTTTGGATTGAACGAGGTGGGTCTTGAAGTGTACGGGGGAGGTGATGTTTTTGGAGTGTTACCAAAGCGACGCCTGCTGGTGTTGCCCCGGGGTTATCTTTCGGGAAGCGAGTTGTCGGGATTCGCCCGTTACCCCGGGATCGGCCTGCACGATCTTGGTTTGGAGGAGGGAGTCTATGTCTGGCAGTGGGGGGGGCGGGAACGGCGGGATCGCGTCACCGTTCAGGTGGCGTCAGATTTGGCGCCGGTCTCTTACGACCGAACCTTGAATCTGTTGCAAAACGGCAGTTTTGAATCGGGGCAGCAATACTGGGCATCGCCGGGGGGCAGCGGGGTCGAGGGGCAATCCATTTGCCATGGAGAACGGTGTTGGAATCTCGAAACGGTTCCATTCGCCGAACAGGTCCTCAACCTGTATGCGGGGCATTACCGGTTGGTTTTTTCCCTTGCCGTTCCGACGGATTCTGCCGGGGGAACGGTTTCTCTCGTGATTGAGGAACAGGGTCTCTCTTTTCCGCCTGTGATCGAAACCCAGTATCACATCACCGATCAGAGCGACCCGGTTTCCTGGAAGTATCGAATCGCCGAGTTTGAGGTTCCGGAGAGAGTGGGGAAGTCGTTTGGGCAGTTTGTTCTACGCTTTGAAAAAGGGAAGAGCTCTGATACGAGAACCGAGAAGCCCGCGGTTGGCGTTCTTCTTGATGATGTTCAGCTGTATCGGACCTCCTCCCCATCGAATCCATTGCTTCGGTTCAGAGCGGTTTTGAGCCGTCCCAACCGGATTGAGATTCATGCTGGGCGACCCGGTCGGGTTTTCTTCGAAATTTCGGAGGATCTTGAAGCCTGGAGCATTTTGGAAAAGCCTTTTCGAGTATTTGGATCACCTGTTGCGGTCTCTGATCCGGAAGAATCGGCTCCGAATGTGCGTTTCTATCGAGGGCGCTTTGACTCCCACCTCTTTCCAAGAACACCATTGGATCAGACGGAGGCGCCCGAGATGGTTTGGATTGAGCCGGGGACGTTTGAGCTGGGAAGCCCAGAGAGTGACCCGGACCGAGATCGCGATGAGGCACCGATCACGACCGTGACGCTCACCCAACGATACGGCATCGGGGTTCATGAGGTGACGCAGTCCGAGTACTTCAGCGTCATGGGATTGAACCCTTCCCGTTTCCGATTCGACTGGAGTCATCCGGTCACCAATGTGCGGTGGCAGCAGGCGATGGATTATTGTCGGAGACTGACCCATCGGGAACGTCAACTGGGGCGACTACCCGAAGGCTACCGTTACCGTTTGCCGACCGAGGCCCAATGGGACTATGCCTGCCAGTCAGGGCAAACGGCCCGTTATCACTACGGCGATGATCCCGCCTATGAGACGCTCGGCAAGTTCGCCTGGTATGAGGCGAATAGCGAGGGGGTGACCCATCCGGTCAAGACAAGGGAGGCGAATGCCTGGGGCATCCACGGCCTTTATGGGAATGTACACGAATGGTGCTTGGACCGCTATGGAGCCTATCCTGGCGGCCAGGTGATCGATCCAAGCGGCGCCCCCGGCAATGATGATACGAGCTTTCACGTGATCAGAGGAGGGAGTTGGATGGAGGCGGCGTCGAATTGTCGGCGATCGGACCGACACCGGGATTGGTTCGAGGTCTACAGTGGTAATCTTGGCTTTCGGGTCGCATTGGTCTCTGAAGATGGAACCCATTGATTGACTGCCGGATTCCCCGAGCAGGGTCCCAAGACGGCGATTGCGAGGGTTTTGAGGGCCAGGGTTTCACGAAAGGAAGAGACGGGATGAAGTCGGGCCTGGTGGTGGCGCGCCGGGGATTGTTGCCATTTCCCGTGAGGGTGCTACAAATGGGTTATGCTTGGAAAGCGACGGCCTGATTGGAATTACGCATTGAGTCTCTTGTCATCGGTTGCCTTGACGTTTTCGCTTGGCGCAGCGGTGCCGGACAAGGTCGTGGTGTTGACCTTTGACGATTCCATCAAGTCACACTATTCCGTCGTTGGTCCGATGCTCAAACAGTATGGCTTTGGAGCCACCTTCTTCGTGACCGAGGGGTTTGAGTTTGGGACGGACAAGGAGAAGTATATGACGTGGGAGGAGATTGCTTCGCTCCATCGGGATGGGTTTGAGATTGGCAATCATACTCGGGACCACATGGGGTTGACCGAGGGGAATCTGCCTCGGCTGACCGAACAGGTCGAGGCGATCAACCGACGATGTCAGGAATATGGAATCCCTCGGCCGACGTCGTTCGCCTATCCGGGGAATGCCATTTCCGACGGAGCCATCGAGGCCTTGGCCCGGTTGGGGTTTACATTCGCCCGTCGGGGAGGCGCCCCGGAGCACCCCTACGAATTGGGAAGGGGATTTGCTTATGAACCGGGGCTCGATCATCCATTGCTCATTCCCTCGGCCGGTGATTCGCGACCGCATTGGCGGCTCGAAGATTTTGTGACGGCGGTGGAACAGGCCAAGTTCGGACGAATTGCGGTAATTCAGTTTCATGGGGTGCCCGATCGTGCCCATGCCTGGGTTCATACCCCCAAGGAGCGGTTTGTGGAATACATGGACTATTTGGCGGCCAACCAGTTCAAGGTGATCGCCCTGCGGGATCTGAAGCATTATGTGGATCCCACCCTCGTTCCGAATCGGCATCACGAGGTGATCGAGGATCGACAGCGAAGCTTGCGCCGCGGCCAATCTCGCGATTCCTTTCGCCAGCCCAGGTCGTCGGATGAGCAAGCGTATTGGTTGCGAACGATGGTGGAAGAACACGGCTACAGTTCCTGGGAAGTGCGGGCTGCGACGGGATTGAGTGTCGAGGTGATCAGCCAGGAGTCCTCTCGCCTCGGCTTGAGCAAGGGGCGAACTCGGTCTTTTTCCGGGCGTCCTCTGACCCTTCGTCCCTACCCCGGCGGGCGCCATCCTCGGATTGGATTCCTGGATGGAGCCATGCGGCCGCAACGAGAGACCAAGTTTAGTTTGTTTGCTCCCTGGAAGGACGGGGGCTACGCGGTGGTTGATGTCCCGGAAGCGATTTGGGAAGGGACGGGAGAAGACCGACACCTACTCTATTTGGCGCACACCCATATCGATACCAAATGGTCCGAGGAAGGGATTGAATTAGAGCCGCTGGAATGGGAACGAGAGGGAGATTCAGTGCTGCGAATCGAGCGAGTGCTTCCGAATCAAGTCAGCTTTGGCGCTCGAATTCAAAGTGGTCCTTCGATGGTGGAAATGGAACTATGGTTGAAGAATGGAACGGAGACGACGTTGACCGGCCTTAATCTTCAGAACTGCGTGATGTTGCGCGAACTGAGGGGTTTCGCCGATCGAGATAATCGAAACAAAGTCTACTCGATTCCTTATGCCGCCTGTCGTAATGAAGAGGGGAACCGCTGGGTGATCACCGGGTGGCAAGGTTGCCGGAGACCCTGGGGGAATCGTCATTGCCCCTGTCTCCACGCGGATCCTCGTTTCCCCGATTGCCCCCCCGGGGTGACGGTTCGACTGAGAGGGATGGTTTCATTTTACGAAGGGACGGAGATCAAAGCGGAACTGCGGCGACTTGATCCCCTCTGGAGGGGTGAGTTCTAGAGCAAGAAGAGACGACGAAGCGCCTTGTTTTTTCTGGGGGAAATGGTTTTCTAGACGGCAAGGGGGAACCACCTTGGGGTGCCCCTTTCTCTGAGGGTTAAAATGCAAACATCAATGATTCGAACGGTTCAACTCTTGACAGCCATCAGTGCCGTCGGAGTGTTCCTCTCGCAGACGAGCAGGGGCGGGACCATCTCGCTTGGCGAGTCTCTCGACGAGTTTTCCTTATACGATTGTCAGCGCCGGCTCCGCTCATGGGACGATTATGCCGATGCCAAGGCCGTGGCCTTTGTTTTTGGTTCGACCGCATGCCCACTGGTCAATCTCTACCTTCCGACTCTGAAATCGCTTCATCAGGAGTATCAGGAGCGGGGTGTTGGGTTGATCATGATCAATTCCGATCCGGGTGATTCGTTTAACCGGGTCGCGGGACATGCCTGGGAACATGAACTTCCTTTTGGTGTGCTGAAGGATTTCGACCAGACATTGGCTCGCCGGCTCGGGGCGAAACGAACCCCGGAAGTCTTTCTCTTTGATGAGACCCATCGCCTTGTCTACAAGGGGCGGATCAACGATCAATACACGGTCACGCATCGACGCCCGAAGGTTGGGGATCATGATCTGAAGGTTGCTCTGGATCAGGTTTTGGCAGGGCAGTCGGTGACCCGTGCATCGACGACGGCGACGGGCTGTGTGATTGATTACGCCGAGAACCCGTATTCAAAGAGGGCGTTAACTTACGGCAAGGATATCGCGCCGCTGATGTCGCGGCGCTGTTTGGAGTGTCATCAAAAGGGGGGAGTCGGACAAATTGCCTTCACGGCTTATCCGCAGGTGAAGCGATTTGCCGAGACGATCCGTGAAGTGGTTGCCGAAGAACGAATGCCGCCGTGGCATGCTGATCCGCACTATGGCGATTTCCTCAACAACCGGTCGCTGTCCAAGGATGAGCGGAACCGGCTATTGGCCTGGATTGATGCGGGTTGTCCGGAAGGGGATTCGAATGATGCGGAGCTCGCGACGGTTGCTCAGGACGGGGAGTGGACGATCGGAACTCCAGACCTGGTTCTCGCCATGCCGCAAGAGGAGCGTGTTCCCGCCTCGGGGGTCGTGGACTACCAGTATTACACGGTGGATCCGGGGTTTGAAGAAGATGTCTGGGTTCAGTCTGCGGAAGCTCTTCCCGGTAACGCGGAAGTGGTTCACCATATCATCGCCTACATTGTGGCGCCGGGCAAACGGGTTTTCGATCGAGATGGTGAGACCTCGATTCTAGTGGGCTGGGCACCTGGGGACATGCCGTCTCGGTATCCTGAGGGAGTGGCTCGTCGGATTCCGGCCGGAGCGAAACTGCGATTTGAACTGCACTATACTCCCAACGGTCAGGAGACGGTTGATCGTTCCAAGATCGGAATTCGCTTTGCCAAGGAACGTCCAGAACGGGAGATCCATACCAATATCATGTGGCAACGGGAACTCAGTATTCCTCCGGGGGCGAGGTGGCATTCTCGAAAGGCGACCTACCGGTTTCGGGACGACGCTCGTATTCTTTCCTTGATGCCTCACATGCATCTCCGAGGGGTGGCCGCGCGATACATCTTGCGTGATCCGGACGGAAAAGAGGAAATGGTGCTTCAGGTGCCGAGTTACGATTTCAATTGGCAAAGTATCTATCGTTTTGAAGAGCCGCTTCTCGTGCGGAAAGGAAGCCGACTCACCGTTACCGGAGTCTGGGACAATTCAGCGGATAATCCGAATAATCCGGATCCAAAGCGGACCGTGTCGTGGGGGGAGCAAACCTTTGATGAGATGTTGAATGGTTGGGTGGACTTCGTCTACGAGCGACCAGATAACCCTCGAACCCTCGCCGCGACGAATCCCTAGCTCAATGTTGTCTTGGGGGCGAGAGGAGGCATCGACCCACGTGAGATCCTGCTGAGGGTGCGGCGGCTCAAACGGAGCGGGGAACCCACCGCCGTGGAGGCCG
>DEAY01000101.1:0-1970 GCA_002348345.1 Verrucomicrobia bacterium UBA2970 | reverse complement strand
ACTAACGCCGGTTGGGTAGTGGGTCGTCTCGTTTGAAGTCGAGAATAATGCCGTTGGTCTGGGTATGGGTGAACCCATCGATGTGGGCGTCCATGAAGAGGGTGTTGGCGGAGCCCAGGGGATGTCGCTGACCGTGCCGGAATCCCAGGTTGTTGGTCTGGAGATTGACGATGGGAGGATGGTTGCGAACAAAAGCCAGATCTGAGACCAACAAGGTTTGGGTGGGATTGCGAACACTGCCGAGTTTTGCCGTGTCGGCGGAGGGGAATTGATTGCGTGTATTGGGGAAATTCTTCGAGGTGTATTGGTTCATCCCATAGCTAATTCGCCAAGGATTGCCTCCCTTCAACGGTTCCTTCAGTCGAATCGGGCATTGAGAGACCCCGTTGGTAAAGTTCTGCCCCTCTTGACCTGCGTCAAATTTGGCTCGCCCGTAGTAACTAAAGAGAAGGGCCTCGAAGTTATTGATATTGGCATTGTGGATATAGGTGTCTTTCCCGGCGCCCCAGGCGTAGGGGAGTTTGTCGTCGTTGTCATCGACATACATGAAGATTGCGATCCCCATCTGTTTGAGATTGCTTCGGCAGAGGGTGGTGTGGGCGCGGTCCTTGGCCTTGCTGAGCGCCGGGAGGAGCATGCCGGCTAGAATGGCGATAATCGCAATCACGACGAGGAGTTCAATGAGAGTGAATGCCAGACGGTTGCTTGTGACAGGTTTGCTTTTGGGGGCGGTCATCGAGTTTTTTCGGTAACTGAATTAGTTGTTTGAAATGGCTCGTCTTGCCTCAGCTTGCGGTTGAGATTTTCTGAGAACGTCTGTCTGCTCGTCGATAGGATACTGCACGGTTTGGCCGGAAGGCCAGCGAATCTCGACAGCAATGGGGGACGTTTTGGCCCCAAGAACCAAGGTGGAAGCGTGCTGGCTTGAATAACCGCTTCCGAGCGAGACCTCCATCCTGGGGCCGTATTTCGGCCCCGGATAAACGATGCGGGCGGAAGCGCCCACGGCGGCCAGGTTGTTCGGAGGCCCCTGGAGCGTGATTCGAATTCCCGTTCTCGGGGACTGGTTCTGGTAGAGTCGGCTTTGACCTGCATGCAAGGTGCTCACGAAATCGGGGCGACCATCATGATTGAAGTCGCAGGTCGCAACGCTTCGTCCTTGGCCCGGATGATTGAGTCCGCTTGTGAGCGGGGCGACCGGTGTGAACCGGCCCGTGCCGTCGCCACGGAGGAAGAGGAGTCCCCCTGCATCTTGTCGCCCAGAAATGGAGGAGGTGGAATGAAAGTTTTGGTGAATCACCAGATCGTGGGTGCCAGAGAGGTCGAAATCGGCCACGGCAATCCCGAAGACAGGGGCAAATTGAGCCTCGTTTGGGAGGGCCCGAAGCTCGAAGTGATCGCCACGGTTGAGCAGAATCACGGAACGAAAAAAACTGGCTTCAAGTGAGGCAAGTTTCAGTTGTCCTTTCACAAGAAGGTCCTGGATGGAGGCCGAGGCAAATCGAGCGAAGGAGGGGTAGGCTTGGTTGATCTCCGGAAACCGTTGGATCGTCCACCCCCGGTCCCGGACGGGAAGCCAGTGCTGTTTTGAGGCATGATAGTAGGCCTCAATCATGCGGCCTCCCGGTCGCTGGATCTCTTCGTAATAGAGTCGGCGCCTACTCGATTCGGGGGTGTCGCGCCAATTGTCGCCCCAGTTTCCGGCGACCAAATCCAGTCTTCCATCGCCGTCAAAGTCTCCCGTCGAGACGCTATTCCACCAGCCGGCAAGATCGTCAAGCCGGGTCTCCGAGGAACCTTGACGCAGTGGTGGGGTCCCCTTGATCACCGGGTTCCATCGCTTCAGGGTCCCCTCTTGGTTTCGGAAGATCACCAGGGGCATCCAATGTCCCGCCACAATCAGTTCGGGAAATCGATCGTGGTTCAACCGGGCAAAGGTGGCCGATCGCACGAGGCCCAATGCGGTGCAG
>DEAY01000019.1 GCA_002348345.1 Verrucomicrobia bacterium UBA2970 | reverse complement strand
CGAGGCGGCCCGGGTGTTTGCGGATCGAATCATGGATTGTCCGAAGGAATCGGTTGCCGATCGGGTTTCCTGGGCCTTTGAAGAAGCGGTGTGCCGGCCGCCCAAAAGCTCAGAGAAGAGGATTCTAAGCGAGTTGTATCAAGCGAGTCTGAACCGTTTCAACGACGATGAAGATTCGACGGAGGCCCTTCTGAATGTCGGGGAGATCTTGGAAGGGCGGGAGGAACACCGTGGCGAGAGGGCTGCATGGACCATGGTGAGTCGAGCCATCCTCAATCTCCACGAGCTAATCACCCGTTATTAAGGAAGCTGAAGTGATGAATCCTGGTGAGCTGTTTGCCCTGCGGCAGAATCGTCGATCGTTTTTGAATTGCGGCACGGTGGGGCTGGGTTCGCTTGCGCTGGCCAATGTCTTGAAGCCCTGGGCCGCCGGATCGGGAGATGTCGATCGGTGGCCCGGTGTGGTTCGTCCCGACCCCCGGTTCCAGCGAGCCAAACGGGTGATCTACCTCTGCATGGCGGGAGGGCCTTCCCACCTGGAGACCCTTGACTATAAGCCGAAACTGGCGGAGATGGACGGGCAGCCTATGCCTGAATCCTACACCAAGGGGCAGCCGATTGCTCAGTTGCAGGGTCGGAAACTCAAGTGTCTGGCTCCGCAACATGAGTTCCAGAACTTTGGGCAGTCCGGCCAACACTTCTGCGGGTTGTTCCCCAAGATGGGGGAGGTGGCCGATGAACTTTGCATCATTCGCTCGTTTCATACGGAGCAAATCAACCATGATCCGGCTCACACCTTCATCAACACCGGCACCTCGATTTCAGGTCGACCCAGCATGGGGTCCTGGCTCTGGTACGGCCTGGGGACTGCGAGCGAGGATTTACCGGGCTTCGTGGTCCTGACCTCGCTCGGCAAAGGGGGCCAGGGACAGCCGATTTCCTCGCGCCAATGGCATAGCGGCTTCCTGCCGAGCAACTTTCAAGGCGTTCAATTCCACGCTGCCGGTGATCCGGTCCATTATGTCAATCGTCCCCCCGGCGTCTCTCAGAATGACCAACGACGTCTAGTCAATGCGGTCAATGCGTTGAACCGGCAATTCGACCAGGTCGTTGATGATCCTGAAATCGCCACTCGGATTGCGCAGAACGAGATGGCCTTTCGGATGCAGGCGAGTGTTCCCGAACTGATGGATATCGGGGGCGAACCGCAACACATTCTGGATCTATACGGAACCGAAGGGGGCGACGGTTCCTTTGCCTCCAACTGCTTGTTGGCCCGACGACTGGTTGAACGAGGGACCCGATTCATCCATCTTTATCATCGATCCTGGGATCACCATGGCGACATCAAGAAGAACATGAGGACCTCCGCGTCCGAGGTCGATCGGGCGTCCGCCGCGTTGATCACCGATCTCAAGCAGAGAGGCTTGCTCGACGAGACGCTGGTGATTTGGGGCGGGGAATTCGGTCGGACTCCAATGGCCCAGGGCTCAGGGCGCGATCACCATATCCGGGGTTTTTCCCTTTGGATGGCAGGGGGTGGGATCAAGGGAGGGACCAGCTATGGGGAAACCGACGAGCTGGGTTACAAGGCTGTCATCGATCCCTTCCATGTGCATGATCTCCATGCCACCCTGCTCCACCTCTTTGGCGTGGATCACAAGAAGCTGACGTTTCGCTTCCAAGGGCGCGATTTTCGTCTCACTGATGTCCACGGAAACGTGGTGAAAAAGATTCTCGCTTAGGCGGTCCCCAGAAACCGCGGAGGCTTCCGCAACCCTAAGGGTGGGAAGGGCCACGAGTCGCTTTTCTGCCAGAGGGAACGATGATCCTTTTCGGCAGATGCTCTAGTCCGTGGGGAAGGGTCGAGCATGGGGCGGTACCCAGTGCTCGCGGTCCCGGCGTCGTTTGGTTTCCCAGGCCTTTTTTGCACTCTCAGTGTGTTCGTCCGTGCGGCGGTCCAGCGGCCAATTGGAATCCAATCGGTGGGCTTCTTGAAAGATGGCGTTGGCTCGTTCGACCTGCTCCGGCTCTCGGCCCGCAAGGTCGGTTGATTCCCCTGGATCGAGACTTAAGTCATAAAGCTCGACCGGCCGGTCAATCCCGTTCCGGACGGCCTTCCAGCGTCCAAATCGCGTTGCCTGGACGGGCCGGTTCCCCAAGTGGAGTTCCCAATAGAAATACGGTCGATTCGGGGCAGGACCGCCCTCCAGGTAGCGGACCAACGAATGTCCGTCTGTTTCGTATCCAGCGGGAGGCGCGGCATGGGCCAGCTCAACGAAGGTGGGAAGCAGATCCCAGAACGCCCAGGGTTGATCGTCGACCCGCCCGGCCGGGACGGTCCCTGGCCACCAAGCCAGCGCCGCCTGTCGCAACGCTCCCTCGTACATTCCCCGTTTGTAGCCCCTCAGTCCGTTACTGGCTTGGTCGAATCGCTTTCCGATTTCAGACTCCGGGTGGAACGAGGAACCGTTGTCTCCGGAGAACAGCACCAGCGTGTTCTGGGCGATTCCCAGGTCCCTGAGCGTGTCCATCAACTCACCCATGTCGGTATCCACCCGGGTGACCTGCGCCGCATAGGCTTTTTGTTTTGGTGTCCAGGGTTTGTCTTTGTAGATCCCGTAGTCGTCAATCTCGTGTCGACCATGAGGGAGGGTGATTGCATAAAACAGGAAGAAGGGCTCGTGCGCATGGCTTCTGAGCCATGAAATCATGTCCCGTTGAATGAGCTCCTGAGCATAGGTCTCTCCCACCGATTGACCATCATTTCCAGGAAGCGCAAATGGAATGTCGTCGTTGAAAAGATAGGTGGGAAAATATGAATGCGCGTGTCGCTGGCAATTGTAGCCAAAGAAATGATCGACGCCCTGGCGGGCCGGGCTGCCCGAAGTGTCAAAGAACCCCATCCCCCATTTCCCGAAGGTGGCGGTTGCATAACCCGCCGATTTTGCCACCTCCGCGATGGTTACCGTCTCCGTCGGGAGAGGGAGTTGCCCCTCGGGGGGCACTTCATAATTGCCTCGAATGGGGCAATGCCCCGAGTGTAATCCGGTAAAGAATGAGGCGCGGCTGGGGGCGCATACGCTCGTTCCGCAATAGGCCTGGAGGAATCGGGTTCCCTCTCCGGCCATTTGGTCGAGACGGGGGGTTTGAATTTGGGTTTGACCGTAACATCCGAGATCGCCTTGGGCAATATCGTCGCTGAGGACGAAAACGAAATTGGGCGTTCGCTTTTCCGAGGCCGTCGCTTCTGTGGAGAGGCAGAGCGTGGCCGAGAGTCCCATTGTCAGAAGGAGATCATTGAGCCGCATGGTCGTTCAGGATCGAGCGTAGGCCATTTTCCAGGAGAATCAATCCTTTCGCCATTGTTTCGGAAGCGCTTGGACCCGAGGGGGAACCTCGTGTTTGGTGCGTGAGCGGTCAGTCTGGCTTCAGATCAGTCAATCGGGTTTAAGGTAGCGCACGCCGAGATCCCGGGGAAGCGGAGTGACGTGATTTTCATGAGCCCAATGCTCCCAAGCCCTTTTCATGGCATTGACCCGTTCGGGATAAACGGTCGCGAGATTGCTCGATTCGATTCGGTCCGTTTCGAGGTCGTAGAGTTCCCATGGATGATCATCAAGTGCAACCAGTTTCCACCGGCCCTTTCGGACGGCTCGATTCCCTTGATGTTCAAAGTAGAGGGTCCGTGGCTCAACCCCCTGATGGAGTTGATCGATGAGATTGGTGCCGGGAAGCGGGGGGGCGGATTCGACTTGCGCGGCCGCCAGAGCCGTCGGAAGCAGGTCGATGAGATGGGCGGGGTGATGATGCATTGAGCCCGGGCGGCACCGAAGTCCCTCGGGCCAGTGGATGATGGCAGGGGAGGTGATTCCCCCTTCATGGTTGAAGTGTTTGTAAAGGCGCCAGGGGGTATTGGAGGCGTTGGCCCAGCCCGAGCCGACGCTGTGAAACGTGTCGGGTCCACCCATTTCATCCAGCTCATCAGCCTGGTGAAGGCGGTTGTGATTGCTGGACCGGCCATCGAACCCGAAGGGATCCCACTCGAAGCAGGCCCCATTATCCGAAGTGAATACCACCAGGGTTTCCTCAAGCTCGTGGGCCGTCCGAAGATGGGCGATGACCCGTCCGATTTGCTGGTCGAGTCGATCGACCATGGCTGCATAGATCGCCATGCGCCGCGCCAAATCAGCCCTTCGGGTCGCTGGCAGAGAGTCCCACGCCGGATTGATGCCGATCTTCGTTTCCCCGTAGTTTCGCCAGTGGGAGCGTGGAGAGAGTCGGGTGTCCGGCGGGACGATCCCAAGCCGCTTCATCCTGGCCAGCCGCTCTCGGCGAATCCGGTCCCATCCCTTTTGATAGCGACCGGCGTATTTGCGGATGTCCTCTCCGGGTGCTTGCAAAGGAAAATGCGGCGCGTGGTAGGCCAGATACAGGAACCAGGGTTGATCAGGCGTCTGGCGGGCCAGCTCAAGAAACTCGAGGGCATGATCGGTGACGGCGTCGGTGGCATAGAAGGTTGCGGATGGATGGGGTCGGGCGGGATCCTGGTGGGGACGTCGAATGAGGTGGCCGGGGTCGAAGAATCGTTTGGCGCTGTTCAGGGTGCCGTAGAACTGCTCGAACCCGTGCCGGGTGGGGTCCTCCGTTCCGAGGTGCCATTTTCCGGAGATAAAGCTTCGATATCCCGCTGGCTTGAGATGTTCCGCGATGGTTGCCGTTCCCGCAGCGAGCCTGCCGCGGTAGCCGGGATGTCCCAAGTCGTTGGTGGTCATGTGCCCCAGTCCGACGCGATGGGGGTAATGGCCGGTGAGAAGGCTTGCCCGGGAAGGGCAACAACGACCTGTGTTATAGAATTGAGTCAAACGGACCCCGCCCCGTGACAGGGAATCGAGGTTGGGGGTATCGATCTCGCCGCCGTAGCATCCGAGGTCACTGAACCCGAGGTCGTCAGCCAGAATGTAGAGAATATTTGGCAAGTTGCCAGCGGACAAACGGGTTGGTGTGGCCAACCAGAGTATGCAAAGCATGGTCCATAGGGGGTGGGAGCATGCCGATGATGAGATCGGTTGACGGCGGGGGGGGAGAAGATTCATAGGTCTGCTCGGAATCGATGGGGGTCGGGCATGAGCTTGCGGGATCGATCCGGCCTTGGCGAGCGGTGAATGAGGATCTCGCCTGTTTCAGGAGATTCTCAATGCGATCATCCCCTGGTCGATGGGTGAGGGCTCTGTTTTGAGCCGGACCCGTCCGTCGGAGGCTGGTTGATCCGCCCCCATCAGGCCAGAAGTCCTCGAACCGAAGGGCCCGGTGGCGATTCGGACAAGGCGGGGGGCAGGACGCCTTGGCCCGGAGCGGTTCTTTTGCCATGATGCTGCCCTGCCCATGAAATCGGGGTATCGCGTCATTTTCCACGTCGATATGGATGCATTCTATGCCTCCGTCGAACAACGGGATAACCCAAGCCTTCGGGGGCGACCCGTCATTGTCGGAGCTCGCCCTGATCAACGGGGCGTGGTCTGTGCAGCGAGCTATGAGGCGCGACAGTTCGGGGTCCGTTCGGCGATGCCGAGCGCGGTTGCTGGGCGGCGCTGCCCGGAGGCGGTCTTTCTCCGGCCTCGGATGGCGCTCTACCGGATGGAATCGAAAAAAGTCATGGCGATTCTCCGTCGCTTCTCCGCTCGCATGGAACAGGTATCGGTGGATGAGGCCTATCTGGATTTGAGCGAACAGGTTGATGGGAACTCTCCGGATGACGCGCTCCAGCGGTCGGTCCATGTCGGCCGAGCGCTGAAATCCTCGATTCGTGAGGCCTGCCAGTTGGCGGCGAGTATTGGAATCGCCGGCAACAAGATGCTGGCGAAATTGGCCAGCGACTACGGGAAGCCGGACGGCTTGCTTTTGATTCCGGAGCGCGACAAGGTTGAGTTTTTGAGAGGGCTTCCGGTGGAACGAATCCATGGGGTGGGCCAGGTCACAGCGGCCACCCTGAAACGGACGGGGCTCGAGAGGATCGGTGATCTTCAAGATTACAAAGGCGATCTTCGCTCGATCGTGGGTTCATGGGGCGAGGCCCTCCGGCAATTTGCTCGAGGAGAGGATTTCCGGCCGGTCAGCGAGCGTCATACGGTCAAGTCGATCAGCAGCGAAACCACCTTTCCAAAGGACACGGAAGATCGTCAGGTTCTGACAAAGACCCTGCGAGAACAGGCTGAGGAATTGGGGCGGGCCTTGATCAAGAAACGGCTTCGGGCGCGGACGATCCAAGTGAAGGTTCGCTACCGTGATTTCGAGACCTTGACCCGCCAGATGTCGCTGCCTCATCCGCTGGATGACAGTCGGCAAATCTATCGCTCCGCTTGCCATCTCCTGGCCCGGGATCGCCTGGTCCGGGAGCCGCTTCGTCTGATCGGGCTAGGGGTCTCCGGGTTGGTTGAATCGGAATGGTCGCAGTTGGAGTTCCCCTTCGATTCGATGGACTAGCCCCGTCGCGCGATCCCTTTGATTTTGGAAGCCTTGAGCGCTTGAATCAAAATCCGTTTGTTTGATGCGCTCATGGGAACCAGCGGAAGACGGAGTTCGAGGGTCAGTTTTCCGGCGAGAGCCATCGCCGTCTTGATGGGAACGGGGTTGGTTTCCAGGAAAAGGGCTTTGAAGAGGGGGTAGAGCCGTTCATGGATGGCGAGTGCCTGAGGTTGCTTCCCTTCCCGGAAAGACTGGACCATTCGGCTCATTTCACGCGGCACCAAATTCGATGCAACACTGATGACGCCTTCGGCGCCGACTGCCATGAAAGGGAGGGTCAGTGCGTCGTCTCCGCTGAGGATGGTGAAGCGCGGGCCCAGGAGATGGCGGAGTTGCGAAACCCGGTCGGCATCCCCACCCGCTTCCTTGATCCCGATGATATTGCGACAGGTTTTTTTCAGGCGTGCCACCGTTTCCACGGCGATGCTCACCCCGCAACGACCGGGAATGCTGTAGAGAATGATGGGAAGGCGGGTTGCCTTGGCAATGCTTCTGAAATGTTGGAACAGGCCTTCTTGAGAGGGGCGGTTGTAGTAGGGGGCCACTTGAAGGGAGGCATCGGCACCGGCGGCCTCCGCGGCTTGGGTCAAATGGATCGCCTCGTTGGTCGAATTGGCGCCGGTGCCCGCGATGACCTTGACGCGGCCTTTGGCGAATTCAACGGCGGCCCGAATGATGGTGATATGCTCGGCCGGGGAAATCGTGGGTGATTCCCCGGTGGTCCCGACCGGGACGATTCCATCTACCCCCCCCTTGATTTGGGCCTGGATGAGTGCCTTGAATCGGGCGGTGTCGATTTGTCCGTCACAAAAGGGCGTGACCAGTGCGGTGTGGGTGCCTTGAAACATGGAAGCCAGTAATAGTTTGTCGAACTGAATCCTCGAGGACGGGGGCTAGATTTCGATGGTTCCCTCAAAGACAAACTCGGCGGGTCCGGTGAGTTTGACATTTTGGAAACCTGACTCGGACGCTTGAAAATCGACGCGGAGGATCTCGCCACCCTGGACCTGGACCGAAATGGGTGGGGGGGTTTGTCGAAGGTGGGAGGTAATGATGGCCGCCGCCGAGACCCCGGTCCCGCAAGCAAGCGTTTCCCCCTCAACCCCCCGCTCGTAGGTTCGGACCCGGATGAGGTTGGGTTCAAGGACCTGAACGAAATTGACGTTTGTCCCGGAGGGGGCGAAGTGGGGGTGTCTCCGAATGGCTTGCCCCTCTTCATGGACCATGGTCCGATCGGCATCGTCGACGAACACCACGGCATGGGGGACCCCCGTGTTGAGCGAATGGGAGGTGACCGGTTTGCCTCCAAGGTTGATTTCTTGACCGATGGCGAGACCTTCCGGCGCGGTGAGGGTCACCGTGATTTCTGATCCCTTGCATTCGGCCTCAATGATTCCCGCCTGGGTTTCGAATGTGAGTCGAGCGGGGGTGTCGGTCTTTTTTCGAATGAAGGCGGCGAAGCATCGGGCGCCGTTTCCACACATTTCCGCCGTTCCGCCATCGGCATTGTAAAATTGCCAGGACCAGTCCGCGGCACCGTTCGCCGAGGGTTCAAGCAGGAGGAGGCCGTCGGCTCCGATGCCCCGCTGTCGATGGCACAGTTGTTCAATCTGCGAAGCCCGGAGTTGGATCTCCCGATCGCGATTGTCGATGAGAATGAAGTCGTTCCCGGCCCCATTCATTTTGGTAAACGCCAATTTCACCGTCGCCAAATTACCGTTGGGGCTTCGATCTTCAAAGCGGAAACTTTCAATCCGAGGCCTTCGAAGGGGACCAGGGCCGAGAAGAAGCGTTGGGAACTCAAGGGGCTTTGATCGGGTTGCTGTCGAGGGGGACTTACCAAAGGAAGCTTTCGTCACGCGCGACGGGGGTTGGTCCCTCCCAGACCGTGACCCTCCAGGCAATGATGTCTCCCAGAGCCTGGTAGTCTTTCTTACTGATCGGGATCTGATTCCAGAACGAACGCCGCTTGCCCCTTGGCTTGAGGGCTGTTTCGGTTGAAAAGGTCTCGATGAGGGAGCCCGATCCATGGCGGATTTCGACTTGGATCCGATAACCGGAACGGTCCCGAGTCCGAAACCGCAACTGCAGATCAAAGCGAAGCGTTGAGACTTCCTCAGGGTGATCCCTCAAGTGGGCCTGATAGGCATCCCGATCGAGCAAACTCGGAGAGGTGGTATGCCGACCCTCGAGATCCAACCAGTGGCGAAGGGTCTTGGTAATCGTGACCGGGGCTTTTTCGTTGGCTTGAGCGGTCAAGCCGGCGAATAATGCAATCAAAATGACCAGGTGGACGGGCATTCGAGGCATGAGTAGTACCGGTTTCGCGGGCGCTTCTCAATCCAATTCTTGGACGAAGTTCTCCCGTCTTCAAACAAGCGGCAGGAAGGTGTTGGCTGCGAACAGAAAGGGCGTGTGAGTGAATCTGGTGTCGAGATGAATCTGAATCCTCGGATTTCCAGGCCGCTCCTGGAGATTCTGACATCGGAGGCTCAGCTCGGAGGGGCGTTCGTGGTCGGTGGATTTGTGCGGGACGCCCTGATGGAGGAAGTCTCGAAGGATTTTGACGTCGAGGTGTTTGGGCTTTCGTTGGAAGCGTTGATTCAGGTCTTGAAGCGCTATGGAACGGTCAGCTTGGTGGGAAAATCATTTGGCGTCATCAAGGTCACGGTTCGAAGTGGTGAGACCTACGATTTTTCACTGCCAAGAAGGGATTCCAAGGTGGGGAAGGGGCATCGAGGTTTCGCCATTACGGTTGATCCGTCGATGAGCCCTGCTGATGCGGTGACCCGGCGTGACTTTACCCTCAATGCGCTGCTCTACGATCCCCGGCGCCAGCTCGTCTTCGACTATTGCGGGGGGCTCGATGATTTGGAGGCCAAGGTTCTAAGGGAGGTGGATCGGAGGACCTTCGGGGACGATCCCCTTCGGGTCCTTCGGGCCATGCAGTTCATCGCTCGATTTGATTTGAGCCCCTCGGTCAGTTTGGTGGCATGCGCCCGCTCGATGCAGGGGGATTATCAAGAACTCGCTCGAGAGCGGGTGTGTGAGGAGTGGATGAAATGGGCGGCCACAAGTCGCCGCCCCTCGGCAGGCCTGGCGTTCCTGAGAGCCACCCGATGGTTGTCCCATTTCCCCGTGATCCAATCCATCGTCGGGGTCGAGCAGGATCCGGAGTGGCATCCCGAGGGGGATGTCTTTGAGCATACGCTTCATTGCTGTGACGCCCTGGTGCAGTTGCCACAGTGGCGGGGACTCGGGCGCGAGGATCGAATGGTCTCCCTCCTGGCCGTGCTCCTGCACGATGTCGGGAAGGCCTCAACGAGTGTGGTGACTCACATCGAGGGGCGCCGCCGAATCACGTCGCATGGCCACGAGCGGGCCAGCGCCGAAGGGACTGAGGGGTTTCTCAAGGACCTCGGAATGTCCCAGTCGGTTCAACGGCGGGTGATTCCTTTGGTCGCCAATCACATGGTGCACTTTGAGACGCCCACGCCTCGAGCGGTCAGGCGCCTCGCCTCAAGACTGGCTCCGGAGACGATCGAAGGGTTGGGGCTGGTGATGACCGCCGATAGCTTCGGTCGTCCCCCGAAGCCCAAGAAGGTTCCCGAGTCTCTGGCGCGTTTATTGGCCATGGCCCGGGACATGGCGTTGGCTGTGGACAAACCGAGTCCGTTGATGCGAGGGCGTGATCTGGTGGCACGGGGTTATCCGCCCGGCAAGACGCTCGGACGAATGCTCGATCAGGCCTTCGAGGCACAGTTGGACGGGGCCTTCTCTACTCGGGAGGGTGCCTGGGAATGGTTGCGTCGCCGCTTTCCCCGTGAGGCGTCGCCTCCAAGAACGCCCTCACCCGATCTGGGAAATCGGTGAACACGCCATCGACCTTGAGTTCGATCAGGTATCGTTGGAGCTCGCCTTCGAAATGGCGGGCGATGGGATTGGGGAAGGCTTCGTCCTGGCGAAAGGTGTAGGGGTGAACCAGGAGGCCCGCCTGGTGGCATCGCTTCACGAGATCCGGGTAGGCATGAAGGAGATGTTTGGAGGGGCCGATCCCTTGGACGATGGATTTCAATTGTTGGAGACCGTTCCCGGAGATCGCTTGCCTCGCCTGCTCGTTGTTGCCGAGGAGGTAGATGAGGGGAAGGTCAAGGCCTGCTTTCCTGAGCCGCTCGAGGGTGGCCCGTTCGAAACACTGAACGAAAACTAGATCGGTGGCGTGCTCAAGTCCCTTCTCTCTCAGTGCTCCGACAAAGACCTCCTCGATAGGGGCGCCGGATTCCCGGTGGAAGGAAGGTCCCTTCAGTTCCGGGTAGAGACCTGCTTGTCGGCCGGTGGATTGGTTGAGGCCCAAAATGAGATCGATGGCTTCGCCAAAGGTCGGGATTTGGAAGGTGTTGATCCTTTGGGGAAACCGGGCGGGGAGACGTTCGTGAACACGAAGTGAGCGAACTTCCTCAAGGGTGAAGTCGATCGCATACCAGTGTCCATCGGGGCGACGCCGCCGGGGGTATCTTGAGGCCACATCAGTGGTTGCCTCCAGGTTGAGGTCGTGAAGGCAGATCAGTTGACGGTCCTTGGTGAGGACGAGGTCCTGTTCAATGAAGTCTGCTCCCTGGCCATGCGCCATGGCATAGGCGGCCAGGGTGTGTTCCGGGAGGTAGCCGCTCGATCCGCGGTGAGCGATGACGAGAGGGGGCTGATTCATGGGTTGTGCCAACGCGACGGGAGCAACCTCCGCAGAAAGGGTGATGACGGTGATGAGGGTGAGGGTAAACGGGTTCGGTAACGTTTTTGTTTTCATGGGGTCTGGGGTTCAGGGATCGGGGGCATGCGCTCGAGCAGTTTCGCGGCGAGGGGCTGATCGGGGCGGCGTTGGACCAACTCGTTCAGCAGCCCTCTCGCAGTGAGAGGGCTTTGCTTAGGCATGCCGGTTGCGAGCGAGATGCAGCGGGCATAATTCATTCGGAATGGGGAACGGCCATCAACGCCCTTGAGGTAGGCCGTGATGGCCTCGGCAAGATTCCCTTTTCGTTCGTGCCACTGCCCGATGAGATACTGGTTCCGAGCTTGGAGGATGGGGGGCACCGACGGGAAACTTGCGAACCCCTCCAAGGCATCTCCATGTTGAGGATCCCTTTCTTGCAAGCCTTCGATCATCAGGGCCAGGAGGCCTCCCGCCGGATGTCGTCCTCGGAAAAGAGGGGCGTGGTAATTGATCCATGGAAAGTCCTCGGTATTGGTGAGCGACGAAGCCGGAACAACTTGGGTGACCGTTGCCGGGGCGAGGAAGCAGGCGGCGAGCCGATCCGCCGTGTGGAGACGGCATGCTTTGAGAACTCTGCCCAAGGTCGGTGGGAGCGAGGCCAGATCGGGGCGTCTTGGGTTGAACGGGATCGGTTCCGCGGAGCCGACGAGTCCCAGCACCGGGAGTGAAAGATCCACGTCGAGAAGCCAGAAGCTGACTTCGGGGAAAACCGATTGAAAGGTCGTCACGAGCGTTCCGAATCCGATGGGATCGAATTGTGGTAGGGCAATCCACTGACAGAACAGGCCGCGGTCGGTGAGGGTTGCTTGAACGCTTTGAAAATGCTCCCGGGTATAGAGGAACCCCGCTCCGGATCGGGCCGGATGGAACACGTCACCGATCACCACATCGTAGCGTTGGGAGGTTTGCCGGACAAAACGCCGCGCGTCTTGGGTGTGAAGGCGAACGCGGGAAGGATCGTAGGGGAAGCCGTTCCAGGCGGAGAACTCGGGAAGGCGATCACGGATTTCGGGGACGAGTTCGACGGCGTCGACCTGTAATTCGGGATAGTCGACGCTCCCTCCAAGGGTGATCCCGGTGCCGACGCCAAGGAACATGGCGCGTTGCGGGTGAGGATGGAGGAGGAGGGGGATGTGCGCCTGACGCCGCTCGGCAATGGCCCCTTTGGAGCCTCCCATCATGAACCGGTTGTTCAACTCGAGCCGTTTGTGGCCATCGGATTCCGTGACCACGCTGACCGTTCCGAATGCCCCCTCGGCGAGACTGCGGTGCTCCCCGTTCCGTTCTTCAATGCCCAGGAGGCTCGTCCGGTCGGGGAGGGTGAGGGCGAGGGCGAGGAGGAGGCCCAGGGAGGCGGTTGAAATCGGATTGAACCGGGGACGGACGAGGAGGAGGAAATTGATGGCGGTCACGACGAGGAGGACGCTCGAGCCCACGAGAGGAACGAGGAGGACGATGAGGAGGGGTGCCATTGAGGCACCGAAGAGATTGAATCCCAAGGCGGTGCCGATCGAGGGACGGTGATCTCGGTAGGCCTGCGTGAGTTGGCAGAAGATCCAGCCCACACCGAGGGTGGGGATGAGAAGAACAAGGGTCGCAAGAGAGGGTTCCAGGAGTCGGATTCGGAGTTCGCCTTGTTGTGCCCACGCCAGGAGCGGGGGGTAAATACGCGGGATCTGGGCCAGGGCGTGAATGCTCATGAAGCTCGCGATGGCGACGAGAACCGCAGGGAGACTGGGATCCGAGCGAGTCGAGAGCAGGTGGCGATAGCGGTGAAAGAGGAACGCCCCGAGCGAGGTGCCCATAAGATGAACGGACACGATGGCGGCATAGGTGTAAACTGTGTTCTCGAGGGTTTGGGAAAGAAGGCGGAGGCTGAGTGTCTGCAAGGACATGCCCGCAAAGCCAAGGGCCGAAAGGCGAAGGAGTTGACCTCTGGCTGGCAGCCTCTCCTCCGACCGAACCGGTTCCTGGGAGTCTTGTCGCGATTGGGGGGCGCTCCGTTTGAGCAACCAGATACCGAGCGCGATGGCCCCATTGAGGGCCGTGAGCAGGAAGGCGCTCTTGGTGAGGCCGTAGGATTGGATCAG
>DEAY01000096.1:4060-8444 GCA_002348345.1 Verrucomicrobia bacterium UBA2970 | reverse complement strand
CCCTTTGGCAGGCTTCGCGGGGAAGGGAAGAAAGTGATCCAAACGCATGCCGACTATCGGGTGCCCTGGGCGAGGGCTTTTGCCGTGGCGCGAATCACCGCCTCGGAAGTGACGGTGGCTCCGCTGACAGCGTCGATGCCCTGGACGGTTTGCCGCTTAAGAATCTTGTGAATGGTGGCGTCGACAGCGTGGTAATACTGCTTGTCGCTCAGACTCGTGATGTGGATGGCGGTGAGCTGGCCCGCTGCCATCGTGGTGCGGAGGGAGACGTTCCCGGCGTAGCCGTAACTCTGATCCCGGTATTCGCCATCCGAGACGTCGGTGAATTTCAGTTGGTCAAAGAGTTCGATCAGTTCAATGGTTCCCTGAGCCCGGCGCTGATTGCGCTCGATCTGCTCCCGATGGCTGCCCGCGGCCTCGAGTTCGAGGGCTTTTCGGTAATAGACGATGGATTGATCGTAGCGTTCCGCTGTCCGAAGGGCGTCCCCGGCCAACACATAGAGTTCGCTTGCTTCCAATCCCTCTTCCAGACCACTTTGGGTCAGTGCCACGGCGCGATCCGTCTCCATCAGATCGCCCCACAGCTTGATGACCCCGAAGGTGAGGGGGATCGCCTCCAGGGTGGTTTCCGCCAGGCGGCGATTCCCCAATCGCCAGTAACACTCGGCCAGCCGGGCCGGGCTGTCGGTCGTTCTGAGTGCTTTCGACGTCGTGACGTTCGCGCGTTGCCACCAGAAGGCGGCCCGGGCGTAGTCGTCGAAGAACTCGAAATACATCCGGCCCAACTCATTCATGACCTTTCGCAGGATGTCGGGCTGGTCCTGGTTGACTTCCAAGAGATGATGCATGAAGCGGACTCCGTTGCCGTAGCGGGACCGGTTCGAATTGATGATGTCCCAAATGTAGTGTTCGACATGTTGGGTGTAGTTCCAGGTCGGCGGTTTCGAGTTCGGCCAGGACAAGTCGAGGGTGTCGGGAAAATCGAGTGACGTCTTTGAGTACCACGAAGGTGGCTTCCGGCCTTGTTGATTGATGACCCGAGTGACCTCGGCCTCCGACCGTTGGATCATTCCCGAACGGGTGGGGGGCTCGGTCGGGCGAGGCGGTGGACTCTCTTCCTGATCAGTGCGGGAAGAAGGCGACTCAAAGGTCCTGCGCGCCCCATCGACCGTCACGGCTTTGATCCGATCAAGGGGGTATCTTCGAGTCAACTTCCGGGTTCCGGCGGTAATCTCCAGGGTCACCGCCGACTCGGTGATCGAAATCACGTCGCCAGAGAGGGTGATGCCGCTTTTCAACTCGATGCGGTCTTCTCCGATGAGAGGCCCCCAGGCCCAAAGGCCGATCAAGATCCAGAGGATCGTTCGGCGGAGGCGAATTCTCAATTTCAGGCGAGAGATCATGGTGAGTCGACAGGCGTATGGTAGGAGAATACAGGGGGGGGTCGATTCAAAAAAACGCAGGAATCAGGTGCGTGGGGAAGCCGGTCAGGCCAAGCCTTGGTTGGAACGAAGACCTTCTCCGGTTGGCCGGCGATCAAAGGCACAGGAGACATCGCTTGAAGTCCAGATTCATGCTTGTAGGATCATGACCATGGTCAGGTCACAAATCTTGTCCCCACTCCTCGTCGTTGGTTGGGGGATTGCCATGGTGGGCGCCTTCCATGACCGCTCCGTTTTCGGTGCCGAATGGGAAGGTTCCTTGGACCCCTTTTTTGGCGAGCCCGTGATGGAAACCCAGCAGATCCTTCGGCATGGTCGCAGTCAGGTGTGGCCGAATATCGTGGTGGCGCTTGATGGTTCCGTGCTGGCAACCTATGGCGTGGCTTTCGGCGGGGGGGAGCCGTTTGCCCGCAGCCCTCGTCATGTGGCCTTGAGGCGGAGTGAGAACGGCGGCGAGACATGGGGCAAGGAAATCGTCATCGCAGCCCCTGGGTTTCAAGGGGGCGGAACCCTCGTTGATGAAACCACCGGGGATATTCTTGCCTTCGTTGAGGAGAGACATCCCCCTGCGCCGCTGACGGTTTATCGCAGCCAAGATCATGGGAGAACATGGAAGGCTCAGGCAGACACCGTCGTCAAACCGGATCGTTTGGGGAATGTGCCCTCGATGCACATGAACGAACACGGGATTACCTTGCGGCATGGGCGGCATCGGGGTCGATTGCTGCGGGCCGCGCGTTGGTATGCGGGGCGGAATCAGTATGATGTTTATGAAGGCATGTATACGACGGCGGTCTACAGCGACGACGGCGGGCGTACCTGGCTGACCAGTGAACCCTTTCCGGAAAACGGCACCGGGGAAGCAGCCGTTGCCGAATTATCGACCGGGCGGATTTACTACAGCTCTCGGATGCATTGGTTCAAGCGACCTCAGAACCGGCGTCGTCGCGCGGCCTGGAGCGACGACGGGGGGCAGAGCTGGAGGAATTGGGAGATTGTTGAAGCCTTGCCCGATGGGCAGCAGGGTCGTGTGGAAGGCTGTCTTGGCGGACTCGTCCGCCTCCCGGTGAAGGGGAGAGATATTCTGATCTACAGCAATGTGGATACCGAGACTTTCGACCGCAATCGAATCACCGTTTGGGCGAGTTTTGACGGGGCCCAGACATGGCCGGTCAAGCGGTTGGTTTATGGGGGGCCGAGCGGCTATTCCTCGCTCACCGCGGGACGGCCTGGAACGCTGAGTGAAGGCTGGATCTATCTTCATTATCATGGTGGCGCCGATCACGACGATCCGGTGGGGAAGGCGCATCTCTTCATTCCGCCGAAGGGCTCGTTGGTGGCTCGATTCAATCTTTCATGGCTGCTCGAAGGCCTTGAGACGGGTGATGGGAGAGTGCCGGAATGGCTTCGAAATCACCGATAGTGCCTGGGCATCGAGAGGACCGGCCAACCGGAGTCTTTTCAGAAATCCAAACTGGGAATCCTGAGGGCAAGAAGGCCCGTTTTTCACGGTGCCGAATCCAGTGAAACACGAAGCGCTCAGAACGTCTTCGTCGAGGGGGCGATTCGGATGCAGCAACCATTTTGTCATTGCGAAACGAAGGATTATTGGGACACTTAGGGATCAGCGATTGGAGGCCCCCGTGCGAGAGTTGTGCCGGGTGGGAGCACGGATCGGTGAAGGATTGGGATTTCATATGAAGGATAAATCACGGACATTACGAGGGGTTATGGCAGCGGGACGTCGAGGCTTTACGCTGATTGAACTGCTGGTTGTCATTGCGATCATTGCGATCCTGGCGGGTATGCTTCTTCCGGCGCTCGGAAAGGCCAAGAGCAAGGCAAAGGCCATCAATTGTGTTTCGAATCTGAAACAGTGGGGGCTCGTATGGCACTTCTACACCGAAGAGAATGAGGGGAAATTCAGCGACGGCAATACCGTCGGTTGGGCGCGCGGGGAATGGGTTCAGGCCTTGGCTCGGCACTACCAGGAGAAGCCCTTCTTGCTGCTTTGCCCCGATGCGAAGAATCGGCGCGGCACGGGCGGGAGAACGGAGAAGAAGATGCCAATCGATGCGCGTTCGGGGGTGGTCGCGTATGGAGGGGCCCACACGGCTTACGATTTTCCAGTCTTTCAGGGAGATCAGACGCGAACTCAGTTGGTCAGTAGCTACGGAAACAACAACTGGATCTACAATGCCAAGGTTGACATTCAAGGACGGGCGAAAGCCGATCACTGGGGCTCCTTTGACGTGGCGGGTTTTCCCACGACTGAAATTCCTCTTTTCTCCGATACGATGTGGCGGGGAGGGGGACCCGATCACCGGAATTCGGTGAAGGATCAGGCGCCGACCTACAATGGCCAATGGCTGGGCTATGGCCAAGAGTCAGCCCATTTCGCGATGGCGAGGCATAGCCGAGGGATCAATATCGGTTACTTTGATCAGTCGGTCCGCTCGACGCGTTCGCCGCGGGATATTTGGAACCAACAATGGCATCGCCAATACCAGCGAGTGCCCCGGGATCGAAGCAAGAGCTTTCCTGCCTGGATGAACTAGTCGATCGCTTCGGCGAGGCGACCCCGCATTGCTGTTTAAACATGTCGATTGTGGGCTGGATAGGGTTTCCCAGAGTGCCCTGCTCGACTTCCTTCTGGGGCTCGGACTGATTAGCGCAGGAAGGGCGCAGGCATTGTGGGGCCGGGTCATTCGGAGTGCGCGGTGATGGGGGTATTGGATCTTGGTGCTCGCTGCGGGAGGATACGGGTTCAGGTTTCAAACGGGGGGCACGGAGACTCCGACGGTCAGGAATGGGGGCGGACATAGACGTTCCCCTCTTAGGTTCACTGGGTTGAGAAGTTCTCGTATGGTGAAGATCCTGGACGTGAGCCGGGATGTTTGTCCGGTCGGTTCGGACCGAGATCTGGGTTTCGGCCCAGGGAC
>DEAY01000096.1:0-3676 GCA_002348345.1 Verrucomicrobia bacterium UBA2970 | reverse complement strand
TGCCTCTCAAGGTTCATAGAGCAGAAGACTGTCCATTCTCGAATTTGAGGAAGAGGCGGCATACATGAGCGGAGAGTTCGCTTTCAAAGGCCTCGTTTGTGGGGGCGGTTTTTGGCATTCCGGCGCGTGGGTTCGTCGCCTTATTCTCGAGAAGGTGAAAATGATCGTTGCCAAGGGGAAAGGGAGTCGGCAACTTAGGCGTCGAAGGAAGGTTCGGGGCGTAGCGTAGTCTGGCTAGCGCGCGTGGATCGGGACCACGAGGTCGGGAGTTCGAATCTCCCCGCCCCGACCATCTTCATTTTTCCCTCAACCCATTCGGTCCCTTTTCGGCGGAATGGGTGGGTGGTTTCGTTGTGATGTCAAACACCTCCCCCCTTGCGAACCTGTGCGTCGTGCTTGTCGAGCCGACCCTGCCCGAGAACGTCGGCGCGGTGGCCAGGGCGATGAATAACATGGGCGCCTCGGAATTGCGATTGGTGAATCCTTGTGACCATCTCGGCAAGTCGGCGCTCCGGGTGGCGGCCCATTCGGAGGGGGTGCTTCATGCCGCCAGGGTCTATTCCGGTCTTTCGGCGGCGGTCTCAGATGCCCAACAGGTGATAGGTTTCACGGCGCGTCGACGCGATCGACTGGGAGACCCGGTCCAACTCCCCGAGTTTGGAGGGTTTGAGGGCTCCAACCGCGTGAGTCGGGCACTGGTGTTCGGTCGGGAGAGCAGCGGTTTGTCGAATGCGGAACTGGCTTGTTGTGATTGTCTCGTTCAAATCCCCACGCCAGGCCCGGCGCCCTCGCTCAATCTTGCTCAGGCCGTGGTCGTCGCGCTCTATGAGTTCGTGCGGGAGAAGTCCAGGACGGACCAAACGCCCCCTTCCGCGGGCGCCGCTGCCGGGGAAGTCGAGGGGTTCAAGCGACATCTCTTTGAGGTGCTTCGGTTAGTCGGATTCCTCCGCGAGCACCAGCGGGCGACGCTGTGGCAGCGATTTTCCGAAGTCATCGCTCGTGCCCAAATGGGATCGGCGGATCTTAGATTGCTGCGGGGTTTCCTGAGGCGGATCGAAAACCGGATTCATCGATTGGAATCGAAGGAGGGATTGCCCGGGCGGCATGGGAAATCCTCCAGGGGTTAATCCTACTTGAGCAGTCGCCGGAGATGCAGCTCAAGTCGGTCCAACCCGACTGCAAGGAGCCGCGACCGAGCGACGAAGACGGCGATTCCGGGGATGAGAAAGAGAAATCCGGGAAGAACGGGAAGAAGGACTCCGACAACCCCGATCGCGAGAAACAGAACGCCGAGGCTGACCATTCCAATTTCTCGAACAATCGAACCCCGGTCGCGATTCTTTCGGTAGTGGTAGAAGTCGACGAATCGATACCCCGCTTTGCCGTGGCTGATCCGCGTCACCGTCTCACGCATCTTGTCGAGGAATCTCATCGAGCCCAATCAATCCCAGGTCGCCTTCCCGGCCATCGGGTTCATGCCGCTTGTTGGCGATTCCTGCCGAGGCTTCCTCACTCGTCCCGTTCGATTCATCGTCTCTGCGGTGTGTGTATGGCGGCAGGACGTCGGTCGCTCCTGCAACACGCTATGCTCCGGGAATCGACACGGAGGATCGGTTCTTCCGAACGTTTTCACTTTCCGCCGGCAAGATCGAGGCCTCTTCCGGATATCCCGAATGCTTCTGTTCGAGATCACCGGTCTGCCCAGATGAAAGACGAAAAGGGGGGGCATACTGTGGGGGAGGCATCGAGAACGGCGGATGAGTCGGTGTCAGAGACGAGGTCGGATGAGCTCGGTCCAGGCTTGGTAACCTGCCCGATTCAAGTGAAGCCCATCCTCGACAAAGAATTCCGGCCTTGGTTTGCCCGCTTGATTGATGAGCGGAGGCCATATGTCGATAAATCCGAGACGATCATCCCCTCTGGTAAAGGTTGAAACGAGCGCGTTTGCCTTTTTCATTTCACCGGCGAGATGCCAGCGCTTGAGACTGGGTTTGATCGCAATGAAATCGATTTTTGTCTTCGGGAGGGTCTGGTGTACGGTGGCAACGAATTGCTTGAAATCATTCAAGATGGTCGGAGCATCCTTCCCCTTGGAAATGTCATTGTCACCGGCGTAGAGGAAGATCTTTTTCGGAGCATAGGGAATCACAATTCGATCGGCAAAATAGGTGCTGTCGACGATCTGAGACCCGCCGAATCCCCGATTGATGATCCGGTGTCCGGGAAAATCATCGGCGAGGGTTTTCCACCCTCTAATGCTTGAGCTTCCAATGAAAAGAGTGCCGCCGGGAGCAACAGGATGCTGGATGTCCTTGGCTTCAAACGCCCGGATTTCGGCTTCCCATCTCGAGCTGGTTGGCTTGAGTTCGCTTGAGGGGGCGGCCAACAGGATGGCATTCAGGATGAAGAGAGAGCTCCCGGTTAGGTGGAGCAGCGCAGCGAGGTTGAGCCCTTGTCGAATGTTCATTCGGTGGTTTCCATTGAAGGCTCATACCAGTCGCCACGAATCCAGTCCGCGATGAGGGCAATCTCGTGTGAGGTCAAGATTCCCTTGCTGGCAAAGGCTGGCATTCGGTCATTCTTTTCGCCGTAGTAGCGCTCGTGGGCGGGGTCGGAGATCATCCCGATCAACCAAGCCCGGGATCCGTAACCGGTCAAATCGGGGGCGGTGGCGTCCTCATCCTCGAAGTGGAATTCGTGGCAGTCGGCGCAGCCGATATCGTCGAGGAGATGGGTTTTTCCCTCCTCGATGAGGACCGTTTCGGCGGCATCAAGCTCCCTTTGGCTCGGGAGTTCCGCTTCGGCCGACAACGCGATGATGGCCTTCTGTAATTGTGCCTTTTCCTCCTCGTCGAACTTGGTCACCTTCCGGTTGACAAAGCCCACCATTTTCCCATCGGCAAATGCGGTCTTGCCGAAAAAGTGGTCGGCTGCGATTTGATCGGGATCGAGTAATCGGGTGAGCCATTCCCGCGAGGCGAATCCCTTCAAATCGGCTCCAGAGGGATCGTCAGAGACGGGATGACCCTGGCCGTCCTTACCCCCGAAGCGATGGCAACTGGCGCAATGGGCGGCAAACAGTTTGGGACCCTGGGTGAGTGGATCATTTCGAAGAAGCGTCACGGCCCCTTCAACGGGGATGCCGCTCGGGGCTTGGGCAAGAACTTGAACGCGTTTTGCCGCTCGATCTGCCGCGTCGACGGCCTGGATGTATTCGGCTTTCGATCGATCCTCTTGAATGGCTTTGACGGTGAGAAATCCGATGCCTCCCATCAGCGTGAGGGTGAAGAGGAGGTTGAAAGAGTGGCCCAGTTTCCAACGACCAAGGAAGGGCATTAGGCAGATGAACCCCATGACCGCCCCTGGAATGATCAGGGCGCCGTAGATTTCCTTCTCACCGGGGAAATACTTCAGGAATTGGAAGAGGAACAAGAAATACCACTCGGGGCGAGCGGCGGCGTAGGGCTCCGAGGGCTCGGCCGGAGCACCCAGGGAAGCGCCGAGATGGCCGCCATCGGTGAACTGACCCTTGAGGACGAAGAGCAGGACGACCGCGAACACTGCAAGACAGGCGACCCCATCCTTTAGGACCTGATCCGGCCAGAACATGGCGTCGGGGCGTCGGTAGGGGGTCTTGGCTGTGATGCCATGCCTTCGAAAGAGGTAAATGTGCCCG
>DEAY01000322.1 GCA_002348345.1 Verrucomicrobia bacterium UBA2970 | reverse complement strand
CTCCAGCGACCAATCCCTTAGGGTGTGGGGGCTCATCGGGGCCCCCGGCCATTCCCGATCGACTCGAGCGGATCAACACCTCTTCGTCAATCAACGACCGATCGAGAATCGGGGGCTCAACCGGGCCCTCCTGGAAGGCTACCATACCAGCTTGATGAAGGGGCGGTTCCCACTTTGCTGCCTCTTCATCGAACTCGACCCTCGTTTCGTGGACGTGAACGTCCACCCCTCGAAAAAGGAAGTCAAATTCCGCAACGAGTTCGGCATCCGCCGCTTTGTCACCGAGGCCATTCGCCAAGCGCTTCTCACGTTTGGGCAGGAACCCTCCCCTTCCCATCAGCCGATTCGGGATCCGTCGGAGCCCAACGTGCATCGTTTACCGCCCCACCCTGAAGAAAACCTGCCCCAAATCAACCAGCTCAACCTGGCCCAGGCGCGCCCAGAACCCGTCTCGACGCTTGAACCCACCGGCCCCACTCCCGGTCCTGAGTCGAACGATGCCCCCGTCGAGAAGGAGCTGCCATGGGATGTTCCCCAGGCCGCCGCCCCGTCAAGTGACAGCGCTCAGCCCACTCCCCTCCTGCAAGCGTCGCTCCGTTGGCTGGGAGTCATTGGCAAGCTCTATGTGATTTATGAGTCCGAACAGGGGATGGTCATCATGGATCAGCATGCCGCTCATGAGCGAGTACTCTTCGAGCAGATGACCAAACGCTTGGAGGAAGGCCGTGTCCCCGCTCAGCGGCTCCTCCTTCCTGAAACCCTCGAGCTCAACCCCCGCGATGCCCAATTCCTGAAGGATCATCTTGCTTCATTCTGCCGTTTGGGGGTCGAAATCAGCGAGTTTGGCGAACAGACCTTTTTGTTGGACGGACTGCCCCCTTTTGCCAAGCCGGCGGATGCCAAGTCCTTCGCGCTCGAAGTGATCGACCAACTCAAACGGTCGGGAGACGCCATCAACCAGTCAAGGTTGGGAGAGGAAGTGATCGCGAAAACGGTGTGTCGTCATGCCGTAAAAGCAAATGATTCCCTCCACAAAAAAGAATTGGAGAAACTCCTGGAGGACCTCAAGCAGTGCGACATGCCCTACACCTGCCCCCACGGCCGTCCCACGCTGATCGAGGTCGCGGCTTCAGAACTCGAGAAAAAGTTTGGCCGGGTGCAATAAGGAGGCATCCCCCGGAAAGGTTGAAGCCTCGAAACTAGTCCGCCGGGAGAACCTCCTCGATCTTGGCGTGGAGCTCCAGGAAATCGACCACTTTCGAGCTGATGATCTGCTCCTGAATCTCTGAAATCCCATTGCGCTCCTTCAACTGCTTCGCCATTTTCTCGGGCTGGATATCGTATGCGTGAGCCAACTCAATGATCCGCGCATTGATCTCCTCGTTGGTCGCAGTGATGTTTTCCTGAGCAGCGATCCTGCCGACGATGAAGGCGGACTTGATCCGATCCTTGGCACTGGTTGCCGCCATCGAATAGATCTCATCCTTCTGATTATCAATCACCTCTTTGGAAATGCCCCGGTTCCGATTCTCACGAACAATGTTGTAAACAACATTTTTCGTTTCCTCGTCGACCACGGACTCAGGCAGTTCGCAAGACACTTTCGACATCAGGCTCTCAAGCAATTGATTCCGAACGTTTCGAGCGATCTTCGACTTCAATTCCGCTTCAAGATCGCGGAGAATGCCCTCCCGCAGTTGATCCACCGAATCCGCTCCATATTGATTGGCGAACGCCTCATCTACTTCAGGAAGGTCCTGCTCCTTGACTTGAACGACCTCGACTTCAAAGAGACCGGTTTTTCCAACCAATTCCTTCACCGCAAAGTCCTCCTGGAAGTCCACACTGACCGAACGGCTTTCTCCAGCGGCAGCACCCACCAATTGCTCGGTAAATCCGGGAATGAATTGGTCGGAGGCAATTCTCACCCAAAATCCCTCTGCCGCTTCTAGCCGTGCGGCGTTTGGTGCGATCTCGGTGATCGGTTTTGCCTCGCAGGTTCCTTTGTAATTGACCACCACGAAGTCTCCCTCCTGCACCGGGCGATCCACATCCTGGAACGTCGCCCGCTTCTCCTGAAGAACGGTCAACGCCTCCTCAACGTCTTCTTCGGTCACGGTCCGCATTTCCCGCTTCGCCTCCAGGCCCTTGTATTCGGGCAACTCGAAATCCGGGGCTGTTTCGACAGTAACGGCAAACTGGAAAGGCATGTCTTTGGCAAATTGAATCTCCTCGAAATCGGGCTCCCCGACCACATGAAGATCGTTGTCCCGAATGGCATCGCGATAGCCCGAACCGATCAGTTCCCGCTTCACCTCCTGCTCAATCCGATCTCCGTAGGATCGAATCACCAGGTGCTTCGGGGCCTTCCCGGGCCGGAAACCCGGCAAATTGGCATACTTTTGAAATTCTCGGGTGATTTTGTTGAAAGTCGCGCCGACCTCGTCGGCAGGAAAATCAACCCGAATCAGCTTCTTACAGGGCGCCAGGTTTTCAACCGATACGTTCACAATTTAGACTCTCTCAGGGAATTCAGACGACTCATTCCACCACCGACTTCGGCAGTCAGAGTGACGAGCCGCAAACCTTAGAAAGCCACCTGGTGACCGTCAAGCGTTCAAGCAAGACCTTCCCCACTCGATCTCAAGCAGTCTGAAGCAAGTCTAGGCTGGCATAATCCCCGTAAATGGGCTTTGTTGGTCGGGTATGTCGGCCAAGCGACCAAGGGATTGGAAACGGATCTGGAGATGGACGTTTTGGATCACCACGGTGGCCGGGGTGATCATTGCGATTCCCCTGCTCTCGGCGATCTGGCCGCTGCTAAAGGTCTACTGGAACACCCGCTCGGAGGCGGCGGTTGAAGCCAATGAGACATTCCAGACCAATCAATCCCTGACTCTGCCCCAAGCCAGCGCTGACCCCTTATCAACCCCAAAAGCCGCAACCCCAACAGCCGGAGAAGAACTAGCCACGCTAGAGAGTCAACTGGACCGGATCGCCGATCTTGACCGAACCGAAATCGATGCCATCGTGGCGGACCATTTTGGCCCCGCTCCTGAGGCAACCGGCAACCCTTCGACCTTTGACGAAGATTCCGCCGTCTTCGACGACATCAACAAGATCATTCACGAGATTGAGGGTGAACGATATCACATTTACATCCTGGAATTAAGAGATCGCAACGGAAATCGCTCGACTCGACTGGCGGCCTACAAGAAAGCAAATGCGGACTACGAACGCAGCATGCAGACGATGAAGCTGGTGCAAAGCAATTCCCAGTTGAAGAGCATTTATGATGCGTTCTCACACGTCCTGGCAGGAATGGCAAGCGAACAAACCCCTCCCGTCTCAGATGTGGATGATGAGGAAATCGAACTCGAAGTCGTTCCCGTTGACGAAAACGGCAATCCCTTCTTGGAAGAAGTCAAAGGGCCTTCCCCAAGCCGTTAACCACAGGGGTGAGATTTTCGGGCGCATCGAATCAAGGGCGGACGCAAACGGATGAGCGCATCGACTGACCAGCTGACGAAACGACTGAAGCAACTCCTTGAACTCATCGGCACGGAGGAGGTCCGAACCATTGCGAAGGTGGCCATGGACGAGATTCCCAAGAAACTAGTCGCCATCCAGCAGGGACTGGAAGCTGGCCAATTGCCGTCTGTCTCGAGGCTCGCCCACGGTTTGAAGGGGGATACCGGGACCCTGGGCATCAACGACATGGCGGAGCTGGCCGGGACCCTGGAGCGCATTACCGAAGCGGACTTTGGTCACGACGCCCACGATCTCCTCCTACAACTTCAAAATGCCTACGAGAAATCGGAGACCGTCCTCAGAACCTTCCGCTCGTAAGTGGGGTTCGATGCTTCTGAAGCCTTCCCTATTCAGGTAAAAGCAGCCCGTGATCGAGGGCATATCGAGTGAGTCCCGCTACATCGTGGATATCGAGCTTCCTCATCATGTTGTACCGGTGGGTTTTGACGGTGGCTTCACTGACAAATAGTTTGACGGTGATTTCCTTGGTCGTGAATCCCTTGGCCACCAGTTCAAGGATTTCCAGTTCCCGTTTGCTCAGTTCACTGGGTCCCAGCTTCAGATCAACCCTCTGGTTCATCTCCGAAATCACCTTTTGAGCTGATTCGGAAAAGAAGGTGTTCCCTCTGGCGACTTCGAGAATGGCGTTCTTCAGGGCTTTCGCGTCCTGGCGTTTGTCGACGTAACCATGCACCCCCTTCTTCAAAACCCCCATGATGATTGCCGCCTCCTGACGAGCTGAGACCACGACAATGCGCGTCTTCGGCAGTGCCTTGAGTAGCTTTTCGGCCAACTCCCCCCCTCGAAGCTTGGGAAGCAAGACGTCCAAGAGAACCAAATCCGGTTTCTTTTCCAAACACAGTTCAAGCCCCAACTCCCCATCCTCGGCCTCACCGACGATCTGGAATCGCCGGTCAGCCCGCAAGGTCGCCCCCAAAAGCACCCGCATTAAGGTTTCATCCTCAATGATCACCGTGCGGATGACCATTTCGCCGTCCCCCTCTTCTTCGACCAAGTTTTCGAAGTAGTGACCGCCACCCGCCACGGCATTGATGGCAGCCATGAGATCTCCCGGATCTTGCCGCTTATGCACGAAGCCCTTGACCCCCACACCGGCCAACCACTTCGCAATCGAAGGATCATCATCAGCCGAGACCACCAATACCCGGCAATCTGGAAGTTCCTGAAATAGGGCTTCGGCAAGCTGCTCACCGGACAACTCGGGGATCCCCAAGTCGAGTAGGACGAGGTCGGGTTTGAGTTGACGGCACAGCTCTAAGCCCGCCACTCCATCACGGGCTTCGCCCACAATCTCAAAACGACGATCCTCCTCCAGGAAGCCCTGTAAGAGCTTCCGAAAAAGCGTTTCATCCTCAATGATGACTGCTCGTATCAAAGAATCACCCTATCCCAACTGTATCAAACCCAGCTCTCCCGTTGGTCCCTTTCACCTGGGGCTCCGGACGCACAGCCGACAGTGATGCACAATAACAGAACTTCGCACACAAACAGAACAAATCAAAATAAAGATCGGGCCACGGCAAAGCGCCCGGCTTGATCTCACCACCTAGTTGGGGGTCCATCCCCGATTCGGAATGAACTCACGACTGCCCGCACCGGTTCGACAAGCCGCTCCTACCAAGAGCACAAGGAGGCCCAAGGCGACCCACACCATCCACTTCTTATTCAATCCCTTCACGCTGGGAATGATCATTGCCACCCTGGACCGCCTGAGGCAAGATTTCCTGCGGTGGCATCATGAAGAGTCCGTCTCATTCTTTGCAAGGCCAACTCCTCCTCGACGGGGGCAGATTACGGGGATCATTCTTCCACAGAAGCGTCGTCCTGATTTGCCAACATGATGACAACGGCGCGTTTGGGCTTATTCTCAATCGGACCATGGCCAGTCGTGCCGGTGAGTTGATTCTCGAAGAACTTCCGGAGTCCATCCAAGAGAAGCCCCTCTTTCTCGGCGGTCCGGTCCAACCCGGGGCTCTGAGTTACCTCCACACCGATGACTACCTTCCTCAAGCCAACGTGATGCCTCAGGTCAATCTCGGGCATTCGCTGGATGAGCTCCATGAGCTCGCACAATCGTTTTCGACCACCAAGAGGCTTCGCATCTTTGCTGGTTATGCCGGTTGGAGCCCCGGTCAATTGGACAGTGAGATCGAAAGCGAGGCATGGTTGGTGCATCCCGCGAGCCGGGAGTTGATTTTTGAAGCCTCTGCCGAATCGCTTTGGGAGAAAATCCTTCAGCAGAAGAACTGGCAACATCGACTTCTCGCTCAGTCCCCCGAGGATCCCTCTTGGAACTGATCTCACTCCGCCCGGTGACCCCGCTGCCGTTGGAGCTCAAAGAGAAACACAGCGCTGGAGCTGGCGACATTGAGCGAATCAATGCCATTGGCCATCGTGATGGCCACCTCACGATCACAGGCATCGACCAGCTCCCCGGCAATTCCGTGTCCCTCGCTCCCTAGAAATAGGCAAACATCCTCGGGCAATGCCACCCCAGGCAACCGCCCCCCACCGGCTGCCGGATGAGCGGCCAGACAGCTGACCCCCTCCGCCTGGAGTCGGCGAATGGCTTTGATTAAAGAGCAGGACTCGACAATCGGAACCGAAAAAACAGCCCCCATCGAAGCATGAACCGCGCGGCGTAAGTAAGGGCTTGCCGCATTGTCCCCCACCAGAACCCCCGATACCCCAAAGGCAGCACAACTCCGAACCACGGCCCCCACATTATCGGCATTACTCAATCCATCCAATGCCACCAACAACCGAGGTGCCGGAAGGCGGTTCAACAACTGATCCACGGTGATTCGCCCTGGGATTTCAGCCACGGCTTTTACCGGTTGATAACAACTCCTTCCCGTCAAAGCCTCCATTTCCGGCTTTTCGATGAGAAAGACCCTCACCGGATCAGGCCGGGTGTCGAGCTGCGCTTCCAATCGTCGGAACCAATCCCGACTGATCAGAAGAGAACGAACCTTGAGCGGCGTTTCCAAAAGTCTTGGCACCACTTTTTCTCCCTCGGCCACAAACACGCCCTCACGATAATGGTGACCCGAGCGGGACAAGGTTCGATACCACCCCAGTTCTGGAAGATCAAAGTCACTGACTTCAAGCGTTGAGCAAACCGGCATCGGGAAGAAGGAAAGGTCTCAATCGGTTGCAGGCCTTGGAGTTCCGGAGGAGGCTACTGCAGTTGGAGCCGGCCCCAATCCTCAGGACGACCCTGTACTCCCGAGCGAGGGGCCCAAGCGATTCGAGATTCGTTGATATTTTCTCCGATGGCGGCATCGGCTTTGTCCCCGTCATAGACGATCACATTAAACCCGATCATGGTTCCCTTGCGGTCATGAATCCCCGCCTCTGAAAACGGGATAATGGTACGCACCCGATACCCGTCATCTAGGCGCTGCGAGGCAATTTGTGTCTCAGGCGCCGTTTCCTCTAATGGCCCTTGGTTGGCGTCAGCATCCCGGGCCCCGCGAGCTCCGCCCTCTTCCACAAAGGGAATGATTCCAAGCTTGAAACAATTGAACGAATCCTCGGACCCTCCCACAGGATCGATACAAATCTCGACCGCATCACTTCGCCAATGGCCACGGACATCGTTCGCGGCGATATTGGATACAACCATCTCATCCCATACCCGCACCTCCACCAACAAGGAATGCCCATCATGGAGCACCTCAACCCGGGCCCGACTGTCTGAGGGACCATTGATCGTCCCCTGAACTCGCTGTTCCGGACGAATCGCCAGCCCGTGATCGGTCCCCTTGAGTTCAGGCCCGCGGAGGAT
>DEAY01000491.1:5884-10415 GCA_002348345.1 Verrucomicrobia bacterium UBA2970 | reverse complement strand
AAGCCGGATTGAAGCCGGCGTCGCCGGGGATTTGCCACAAGCGGTTCAGCCGATCACGGTCCGGTCCATCGTTGTTTGCGAGCCCCCGTCAAGTCGCGGCGCATTGGGTTGAATGAAGGTCAGCTGTAATGGGCCGATGCTGATCCGGTCCCGATGGCGGAGAAGGGTGGGCTGAGAAATGCGCCTTCCGTTGACGAAGACGCCGTTTCGGCTTCGAAGATCGGTCAGCCAAAGTTGATTGGTCGATTGGCTTTGAATCACCGCATGTCGACGAGAGACGCGTGGATTGGGAAGGGCGATATCGTTATTCTCCGTCCGGCCAATCGTGCAGGCGTGTTTGATTCGGAACCGTTTCCCATCCGGGAGCTCGATCTCCGCCGTGGGTTTCATCTTGGCAATCCACTGGTCATCGAACACGTGGGAGTAGATCCGGTTGCGAACCACCAGTTTCTGTGCTTCGAGCCGGACGATCCCTGCGAGGATCAGGTGATTGCAGATCCCATCGGTTTCGTCGTCGAGCATCTCATCGCCGTGGAGCACCTGGGAATAGCGTTCAAGGAGCGATCCAAGATCACGAGTGTTGCGGATCATCATATCCCGCACAAAAAGGAGATTGTCATCTTGCTCGCGGGCTCGGGAGGCGAGAAAGGTCTCGTCACACAACCGGTCAACAAGCGCGTTCCCATCGGCGATGCGGCCATTTGAGGTGCTGAGGCTCTCGGCGACACGCCGACACAGTTTTTGAGTGAGGTAGGGGTGGCCGTGCGTCCAGAAAAGGATCCGTTCGAGAAGATTCCGGGAATCGACTCCGGTCAGAGAGGGGGAGGCTAGACCATTCGCCAGCGGTTGGGCTTCTTGCGAAGTGAAATCAAGAAGCGGCACCCGTGTGCCGACATTGAACGGAGTGGTGTTGGGATCGCTGATGAGTTGTGCGGGAGTGGCGACCCCGAGGAGGCAGAAGTTGAGGCGGGTGAGCGCCTCATCGTGAATCCGCCGATTATAACATTCACGAATGGCCGCAAAAAACTCGTCCGTTCGAAAAGGCAGGCTTTTGACGATGTCGATTTCGTCGCAAAAAATCACCAAGGGCGCTTCGATGCGAGCAAGGGCGATCTCGCGAAGGGCCGCAAACCAGCGCTGTACGGGACTCAGACGCTGGTTGTCCATCCAGAAGTCCTCCAGTTCATCCTCCAGATCCAGCTGCCGGCCCACCCCGAGAAGCAGGCCGTCGTACCATTGTTCGGGGCTGACGTTTTGCCCGATGGCGGTGAAATCGAGAACGACCACTCGACATCCCTCCGAAAGCACTTCCTTGGTTCGAACCATCAGCGACGACTTTCCCATCTGGCGGGAAGTGAGCACATAGGCAAACTCGCCGCTCTTCAGGACCTGCTGAAGTTCCCGATCCGATGATCGCTCGACGTAGGCGGGCGAATCGGGGTGGAGCGTGCCTCCGATGGTATAGAAACCCTTCATGACTGCCCTACGGATCACGCCCGTCACGGATCCGGGATGGGCGGAGGGGAAGAGACGGGGCCCGGCCAGGCGCCGGTAATTGAGTCGTTCAAGCGGCTTCGGGACGCCTACTGATCGTATTGTCCAAGAGCCCGGATCCAGATGTTTCGAAACCGCATCGGATTGCTGTGGTCTTGAAGGTAGATCGGACCATGAGGGGGATGGGGGTTGTCGTAGGTGCCCACCCGTCGATGGAGGGTTTCCCCGGAAAATTCTTTTTTGTGATGAAGCACGACGCCGTTGTGGATGACCGTGACGCAGGCCTTTTTGACGAGGGTTTCGCCATCCCAGCGAGCGGTTTCGAAAATGATATCATAAGATTGCCAGGCTCCGGGTGGCAGGCTGGCATTGACCTTGGGGGATTGCTGGCCATAGAGCGCTCCGGCTTGCCCGTCCGGATAGGTTGGATTGTTGAACGAATCCAGCACCTGAACCTCGTAACGGTTGAACATGATGACGCCGCTGTTGCCGCGTCCCTGTGAGGAACCCTCCACCTTGTAGGGGGTGGCGAACTCAAGGTGAAGCTGGAAATCACCAAAATGTTCCTTGGTTCGGATCGTGCCGGATCCTGGAACGACCTCAGTGTAACCGTTCTCGACCTTCCATCCCGCCGGTTGGCCGTTGGCGGACTCGAAGTTCTCGAGACTATGTCCGTCAAAAAGGATGGTGGCATCGCCTGGAGCGGGTGCCGAATGGGAGAAGGTTGTGCCGGGGGTCACCACCCGGGGTTGGGGCCGGGTGCCGTCGTGAACCCGCCATTTGAGTCCTGGAATGAAAGGGGTGTCGGTGTAACCGATTTTTGGTTTCTCGTTATGGTGATCTGCCAAGGCTCCCACCGAAAGGAGAAGGGCCGAGAGGATGGTCGTCAGGGTGGTGCGAACGTTCATAAGGACATGGTCGTCAGGGGACAAAAAAAAATCAAGGGAATCCGAGAACGATCAGGATTCCCTTGAGGAAGCAATGTGAATCGCGGGCGGATCAATTCCGATTGATTCGCTTCAGCAGCTCATAGGCGGCAATGGCTTTCTTATCTCCGTCCTCGGCCCGATAAATCAGCTCTCGTTCGAGATTGACCAACGAATCGTTAATGGCCACACCCTGGTCAAAGTCGACATCGGGTTTCTTCTTGATGGTCTCGATCGCGTAGAGGGCCTTTTGAAACTGGCCCTTGCGAATGGCCTCGGATGCGATTCCGGCGTTTTTCTTCGATTCGCTGTCCGCATTGGCGAACGCATCAGCGAGGTGGTCCGCGGCGCCCTCGCTACTGGTGGATTGACGAATGCTTCCATCGTCACTGGCTCCGCATCCCATCAGGATCCCCGAGAGAACGACGGCACCCAGCGTGGTGGCAAGAAAACGAGTCATCATGTTTTTTTGATCTGAAGGATTGGGATAATCGGGGCTGTTATTCACCCGTCCGAGAGGCCGGATTGCACCAGAAACGCCCAGGCCGCTGCCCGCGAAACCCTCCGATCCCGGCTTCTTCGTAGTAGGCCTTGAACTTCCAGTATTCAACGTGACCGCCGAACATCCCGAGATTCACTCCCAGATTGTGCCGCTCGGTGACCCCTTCGTTGGGGCGGCTGGCCACGTTGTCGTAATTGGATGGTTTCCGCTCATCGGCCTCCCAGTAAATCATGGAATCGGCCTGGAATTGATCCATCTTGAAGGAGCTCCATTGCACTCCGTTTGGACTCGTGCCGTAGGCCGTCACCGCTCCGTTCATGACGTAGCTGCTTACCTTCATCTCCCGTTGACGGAAGAGGGGCGTGTTGGTTCGATCAAGCGGACAGAAGAAAATCTTGGGAACACCCATGTATTTCCAGAGGGTGCCTTCCTCCACGACGTGCTCCGGTCTGCGGCCCCGCCGTCGGGTATAGCACCAATTGGGCTGGTCATAGGTGCCCGAACTCCAAGAGGAATAGGGGAGGTGATCCTCATTATCGAGGACATACATATGGGTGGCGAGCAGGGTCTGCTTAAGGTTGTTGAGACAAGCTGTTCTCTGCCCTTTTTCCTTGGCTTTACTCAAGGCGGGAAGAAGCATCCCTGCCAGGATCGCAATGATGGCGATCACAACCAGGAGCTCAATGAGCGTGAATGCGGCGAGCGAGTGGCGGTTTTGGCGCCGCAGTGACCAATGTTGAAAGAGCCGACGGTTCATAGCGCGTTTGAAAAAGGTTATGGAGTAGGCTTAAGGATCGGGCTGGGCCTCCATGAAATCAAGTTTTTTTGAATGGGGTGATTTCGGCCATCATCGGCATGGGAAGCAAATTCTAGTCTGGACGGAATCGATTGGAGAGGGGAGAACTATCGACATGAGGCAATCGAGTTTGACCCAGATCGCTCACACGGGAGTCATTTTAGCCCTGGCTGCGCTTGTATCGACCGGGTGCGGCAATCCCGCCGACGGCGTCCAAGAGGCCAATGTGGCCGAGCCGTCGGGCCCGGGAGCGCCGGAGACGACGGGCGCCAAGGTTTATCAGGTGAGCTCGGAGTCAACGGTCCATTTTACGGGTTCGAAGGTGACCGGAAGCCAGAACGGAGGATTCAGGGAGTTCACCGGAACGATTGCGGTGAAAGACGACCAGATCGTTTCCCCCAGCGAAATCGTCATCGACATGGAGTCCACCTGGACCGAAAGTGGCGACCGGTTGACGAATCACCTGAAGAATGCGGATTTTTTCGATGTGCCCAATTATCCGACCTCCCGATTCGTTGTCACGGGGGTGGAACCCTCCGGCGATGGGCACAAAGTGACCGGAGACATGACCTTGAGAGGGGTCACCAAGAGCATCAGCTTCGATGCCGAGGTCAGTGTGTCCGACTCCGGCGTCACCCTGAGGGCGGAGTTTTTCATCAAGCGCTTTGACTTCGGAGTCGCCTTCAAAGGGAAAGCCGACGACCTGATCCGAGATGAGGTGGTGCTCAAGCTCGAAATCAAGGCCTCGGCTTAGCGGCCATATGGAATGCCAACCATCCGCCTCGAGAGGGGTGGGATCGGAGTCTAAGCACA
>DEAY01000491.1:0-5551 GCA_002348345.1 Verrucomicrobia bacterium UBA2970 | reverse complement strand
GAGTCTAAGCACACAGAAGGGCTTTGGGCGGGGCAAATGCAACCCCGGGCCGCCGGCGGAGCCGGATGGTCATCACCAGGGAACCGGCCTCAACGCCGAAGGGGGGGGAGGCCCAGTGCTCGAAGAAACTTGGGTGGGCGCGTCGGTTCATGAGGTCCTGCGGTTCTCCCCGCATGGCTGCGTCTTCGAGAAACATCCGGACGGTCTGCCGAAGCGACGCCATCGCTTGATCTTCGTCGCTGCCGGTGGCCATGAGGTCGGTGTCCAGCGCATAGGCCACGACTTCGTCATGCGCCGTATAAACAAGGGTTCGGAGGGTGAGGTCATACACTTCCACCCCACTGATATGGAGTTCCGTCTCCGGTTCGATTTTCTTTATCATCTTCGTCCTTTTCTTTTGTTCGGGACCGATCATGCCAGAGTGGGTTGGACATCGGCAGGGTAAGGGCTGGCTTCCATGTTGGACGTATCCGTCCTTCCAGCCCGTAAAGCCTCGGGAACCAACAAGGGATGCCAATTAAAGACGATTGCAAGCCTCGCCAATGCCCATCGGAATGGCGGCGGGCGAGGCAGCCCGTTCGTGAAGGGTTTGATCGGTGATGATTGGCTTGCGAGAGTGGAAAACGGGTTTGGGCTCTTGGGCTCAATTAAATCGGAGCCACCACCTGGTGAGATGAGATTCCCCGTTTTGGGGGGCTTGATTCACCTCTCTTGGGGTCCCGTCATGGGCTGAAGCACGACGCCTTCGCTTGTGCCGTTCAATTGGTCTCGAACCGAGGTGGACCGAGCCGCGATGAACCGTTTGATCGCGTTGACCGGACGAAGCGCCGCATCCACGTTGGGGGGAGGGTCTCCCCAGTCATCGCCGACGGCCACTTTGAATCGCTGATGGCGGAAGGAGTTGTCATACTCAATTGGTTGTTCAATGACGGCAGCGATGCCATTGACGATGGGTTCGAGCCGATCCGGGTTAAACTCCCTTTTCAAAAGTTCGTCCAATTGCTGACGATAGAGTTCCCGAAAGCGTTCGACCTTCATGACTCGTTCCAAGAGACGGTGCTTTCCCGCCCAGGGTCTCCAGATGCTGGCTTGATCCCGGTCGGAGGCCGTGCCGACGAAGGGAAAGTCCCCCCATCCATGGTCGAGGTCCCATGGAATAAACCCGAACCGATTGCTTTGGGGGTCGAGGTACATATAGAAATTCTGACCGTTGGAGAGAAAGCCATCGTAGGACGCGATCAAAACGATTGAGGCGAGGTAGCGCGAGAACTGATCCAGGTCGAGAAAGTCCTCGACTCGTCGGGCGAAGGTTTCATCGTCGTCCTGGGTGAGGCACTTGGCGAATTGGATCACTTGCTGTTTTTGGCGTTCGGTGGCCTCGGTTTTCAGGTCATAAATGGGCGCATAGGGGGCCCAGTCCTCTCCCAGGTAGAGAAAGAGATCCGGTGTGACCGGTTTGAAGACAGGCGTCTTGCTGGTTCCGAATCGATCTTTGGCGAATCGAGCATCGATATTCTCGAGCATCAGGTAAAACCCCCTCGGATCGGACTTCGCTTGACCTTCGATTTGAATCGTCATCCAGACATAGGCCGTGCGGGGGGCAGCCACTCCCGCCGCGCGAAAGAGAGCGTATCCCAGCGCATCGTGCATGAAGGTGGCGTCCTCGACCAGGTTGTTGAAGTTGAGTTTATCGATGCCAAATATTTTTTGCCCCGGATGAGACTTGTTGAGGTCAATCTTGATTGATTGCTTCTTCCCATAGAGAGAACTGACATAGGTGCCATTACCGCGGTATCGGGCGGCAATGTTGGTGAAGGATTGGCCTCCGAACTGGAGATTGGCCTGGGTCCAATTGAATTCGATGCCTAGAACCCCCGCCAGGCCGCTTCGTTTTGCGTTCGGGTTTCGCAGCAGGATGGTGCCGTCCTGGCGGAAGAGGTTGGCGGGTTGGATCTTGCTCGGCGTGATGCCGGCCCATTGCTTGGCGGTGAAGTTGAAATCCGCTCGCCAGATATTCGTAGGACCGAAGAGATCGGCGCGCTCGCTCATGTCGGCTAGCTGGAGTCCTGCCTCTGACCAATGGCGTGGTGGAAGGCCCAATTCCGGGGCCTCGGCGAGAGTACGTTTGGCGCCCATGGGGATGAGCCATGACATCAGGTGTCCGGTTTGCCATGCCCAGGCGATGAAGAGGCCCAAGGAGACGAGGAGCATCACACTCACCCCAGCCGCAGCACCCAGGAATTTGAATCGGCGCTTCCAACGGAGCCAGGTCCAGCTTCGGAGCGTGAGCGTCTCAACCCTTGAGGGGGGCGAGGGTTGCAGCGAGTTTGTGACCAAGTCATCGAGATCGGTGGCTTCGACCTCGGATGAAGTCGCGTCAAGAAAACCCAGAGAGAGCGGTTCTTCTTGAAGTCCCTGTGGAAGTCCGAGCTTCCGGGTGTGCTTGTAAAGTTTCCGTTGTCCCTTCTTGAGTCTTTTCTCGAACCGTTGGATGGAGGTTCCGAGCCGCGCGGCGGCTTTCGAGGGTTGATATCCATGAAGGACGTTGGCCACCAGGACTTCCGCATCACGAACCGGAAGCCGGTTGAGGGCTTGGAGGCAGATTCCTGCGGGATTGGCCTGACTCGATGCTTGGCCCGGTTCTGTTTGACGATCTTGCGACCACCGGTGGCCCGCGAAGCTTGCCGTTCGAACGAGCCACGCTGGAAGAGAGGTGTTTTTGGAGAGGCGGCGCATCCGTTTTGCCAGACAACGGAACACAATGCGGACGATATCTCGAACCTCAGCGGGATCTGAGGTCTGGACTTCGACGACAGTCTTGACCAAGGGGTGGTAGGCCCTCACGACCGTCTTGAGCGTATCGAAGGAGGGTTTTTTTCGGAAGTCAGCGATGAGTTGGCGGTCTGTCATCTCTCAACGATGGCGCCACTATATTGACGCCACGCAGACGCGCAACCGTAACCTTGTTGCTGCAATCACTGCCGTTTCCTGAAGGGAAAGCTCCGGGGCCAGAGCTAGTAAGATCGGCGATGAATCAGAGGGGCGAGCTGCCCGAGCTTGGCGACTGAAAATCGAATTCCTAGCCGTTCCCGCCAATTGGGGAGGCCATATCGGTGGAATTTTTCCAGCGCGACGAGCCGGTCACCAAATTCGCGGCTGTTGTGAACCTCACGCAGTTGGTCGAGCTCCCTTAAATCCGCGGCAAACGTCTTTGGAGAAAAGGCGAGAAGGATGCGGGCCAGAATCCTTGTTGACGAACGACAGCAATAAAGGAAGAGGGAACGGGTGAACTCTTCGGGTGAAACCCGAAATTGTTGGCAATACGCTGATTCGAAATTGGACATCTGATGAAACCGGATATTAAAGGCATCGGTCAAAGTCCGACAGGACTTGAGCCCGGGACGCCAACTCACCAAAACGGCGACCCTTCTGGCCATTGAAAGTAGTAGGGAGTCTGCCTAGTGTAAAGCGTGGAGAAGAGAGATGACGAAAGTATGACATCGGGGCCGCCTGCAGGACCGGGGACTGGTCGTTCAGGCGCTTTCCTTGAGCGATGTCCGTGTCCGTTGGATGGGAGTCGTCAGGACTCATCAATGAGAAAGGTTTTTATCATGCCCTTCCCCTTGACCGGTAATGGGCCGCGTTCCTTCAATTGAAAGGCCTGACCCAAAAGGGCTGCGGTGGTATCCGTGATTTGGATCCACCCCGGTTCACCGTGAGATTCCATTCGGCTGGCCACGTTGACTGTGTCGCCCCAGAGGTCGTAAATGAACTTGTTCTTGCCGATGATTCCGCCGGTGGCCGGTCCACTATGGATTCCCACTCTGATCGCGAGGTTGAGGCCAGTTTCATCTCGCAATGTGGCCAAGCATCTGAGCATTGCCTTGCCAAGAAGCACGGCCGACCGGGCATGATGGTCGCTTGGTCTTGGTAGTCCAGCCGCGGCCATGTAGGCATCCCCGATGGTCTTGATTTTTTCAATACCCAAGGTCGCCGCCGCCTCGTCGAATTCAGTGAAAATCCGGTTCAGCAGGATGACCAACTCCTGAGGAGGTATCTGTGTGGAAAACTGGGTAAAGCCAACCAGGTCCGAGAACAGCACAGAGACGGATGGGAAATGATCCGCGATGACTTGTTCGCCCTCCTTAAGCCGATTGGCGATGGGAACTGGAAGAATATTGAGTAACAAGTTTTCCGATCTGGCTTTCTCGATCTCGATTTCCTCAAGGTGAATGGTTTCCTGATCCCGCAACCGTTTCTTTTCGAGGGCCGCATGGATTCGTGCCTTGAGGAGGGTGGCGTCGAACGGCTTCGGGAGATAGTCCTCCGCGCCCATCTCGATACACCGGACAATGTCATCCATTTGGTCCAGGCCGGAGATCATGATCACCGGCAGATTCTGGAGCCGTTTGTCCGACTTGATTTGCGCCAGGGCCTCGTCCCCATTCATCCCGGCCATGATCATATCTAGGAGCAGGAGGTCGAATTCCCTTTCCAAGAGGAGGCTGATCGCCGTTTCTGCGGAGGTGGTTGTGGTGACCTCATGGCCGGAGCGCTTCAACCGCTTGGACAAGACGTCGCGATTGTTTTCGTCGTCATCCACGACCAGAATCCGCCCGGTTAAGGCCGCGGTGCGATCGCGAAGCCTCTTTTCAGTGAGCTGGCGATTGATTAAGCGCAGTGTTTGTTCTCGATGGAACGGGATGGAAAGAAAACCATCGGCGCCCGCCTTGATGGATCGGGTGGCGAGATCGATTTGTTCCAAGGGGGCGACGATAATCACCGGAACGCTGCGCCACTTCGTGTTGGCCGCCAGCGAATCGATCAATTGCTGGGCGCCTTCGGTGTGGGGAGAGGCGGCCAACAAGATCAGATCGACGGGGCCGTGTTTCATCCTCTCGAGGGCTTCTTCGATTGACGGCACGGAATCAAGTTGGTGTCCTCCCGATTGAGTGAGGTCTCTAAGTTCATCGGTGAATTCGCCCGGGTCCATGATCAACAGGAGCCTCCCCGTCAACTCGGCTTGCTTTGGAAATGGCGTGGCAGTGAGTGGGCCGGGTTTTGGTTTCTTGTGTTTGGTGACAATGGAGAGCTCGCCCTTGGCCATGGGAAACAGGGTTGATTCCATCATGTTGAGCCATTCGGAGGCAGCCGTGAGCACCCGATTCAAGTCGTCGAGGATTTCCTTTGTCGCGCGATCACTGGCCTCTTCAAACAGCAATTCGCAATAGCCGATAATCTGAGTCACCGGCGTGCGTAACTTGAGGAGGGTGGCATCCTCCCTGACCTTGTTGAGGTCGAAGGTGGCATCGTCAAAGAATTCGTTGATGACCGATAACAATTCACGCCCTCCTGAATGAATTCGCTGAAGGTCCTCACCCAGGCCCTCTCCCGCTTCCTCGAGCAGTAACTCGCTGTAACCGATGATATGGTTGACAGGGGTTCGAAGGTCGTGGCGGATTGCCGATAATTCAATTTCCCGGATGAAATGCTTCGTTTTCATCGACGTGGCGAGAAGCGGAGTGACGTCAAGTTGGCACGGCCTGATGGG
>DEAY01000136.1:4347-10787 GCA_002348345.1 Verrucomicrobia bacterium UBA2970 | reverse complement strand
GACTCCGACGGGCCCATGGGGGGTGATTTGCGCGGAGCACTCAACGCGATGGTCCTGCGATTGCTGTCGACGGCACCAGCGGGTTGCATCCGTTTTAGTTTTTTTGATCCCGTCGGTCTGGGGCGGAATTTTGCAGGGCTCATGCATCTTTCCGATTATGACGAGCAGCTCATCAACCGCCGAATCTGGACCCAGACCGGTCAGATGGACGAGTGTTTATGCGATCTGACCGAGCACATGGAAAAAGTGATGCAGATGTATCTTCGCAATGAGTATGAGACGCTGGCAGACTACAATCTCGCGGCGGGGAGTGTTTCAGAGAAGTATCATGTGATTGTGATTGCGGATTTTCCATCTGGCTTTAGTGAAAGCGCAGTGAAGCGGTTGCAGAGCATCGCCGTCAGCGGCTCCCGCTGCGGAGTTTATTTGCTGCTTCACCATGATCGGCGCCAGCCAGGGCTTGAGGAGGCGGTGGTTTCGGACCTGAGAAAACATTGTGTCTGGATTGAGTCGCAAGGGGAAACGTATCGCTTGGGCAATCCCAGCTGGAAGGGAGTCTCTCTTGAATGGGAGCGGCTTCCCGTTTCGGACAGACAACGCAACCTGATTCAGCGATTGGGGAGCCAGCATTCGAATGCCAAGCGGGTTGAAGTGGCCTTCGGGCAAGTGGCCCCCCCGGGCGATCGGATCTGGTCTCTTGAAACGGCGGAAGAACTTCGGGTGCCGATCGGGCAAACGGGTGCCGCCAAGCAACAGTTTCTTGAGCTTGGGAAGGGGACCAAGCAGCATGCCTTGGTCGCGGGCAAGACGGGTTCAGGGAAATCAACCCTCTTTCATGTCATCATCACCAACCTGGCGTTGTGGTGCCGGCCCGACCGGGTGGAGTTCTACTTGATCGATTTCAAAAAAGGGGTCGAGTTCAAATGCTATGCCACCCACCGGCTTCCTCACGCGCGGGTCGTCGCGATTGAAAGTGACCGCGACTTCGGATTGAGTGTGCTCGAACAGGTCGATCGGGAACTGAAGCGTCGTGGCGATTTGTTCCGACAACACGGCGTTCAGGATCTCCAAGCGTATCACCATGCCGCCGGAGGGTCGACGCTGCCTCGAACCTTGCTCATGATCGATGAGTTCCAAGAGTTTTTTGTCGAGGATGACCGGGTTGCCCAGAACGCCGCCATGTTGCTCGATCGAATTGTTCGGCAGGGACGCGCCTTTGGGATTCATGTCATCTTGGGATCGCAGACCCTGGGCGGCACCTACACGCTCGCTCGAACCACGTTGGCCCAAATGGTTGTGCGGATCGCGCTCCAATGTGATGAGGCCGATTCGTATCTGATCATGGATGAAAACAATGCGGCACCCCGCCTGCTTTCTCGACCGGGGGAAGGCATTTACAACGATCAGGCCGGAGCGTCGGAAGGGAATCATCCGTTTCAGACGGTCTGGCTGTCGGATCAGGAGCGCGATGAGGCCTTGCAGCGGGTCCATGCGGTCGCCATGGCGAAGACCTGGACGTCAGAGGGCCCCATCGTGTTTGAAGGGAACGCACCTGCCTTGGTAGAAGAGAATCGTGCTCTGCACGAAAGTCTGGAGGGGAGGCCCGCTTCGACGAGGGATCCGGTTCAGGCCTGGTTCGGATCACCCAACGCCATCAAAGGGCCAACGGCTGCCGCCTTCGGTCAGGGGGAGGGGGCCCACTTACTGGTGATCGGACAGAATGATGAAATGGCCTTCTCGGTGACGTTGTGCAGCCTCCTTTCATTGGCGGCGCAGCATGCCGCCGATGGCGCGCGATTCTTTATTTTGGATTCGTTGGGTGATACCTCCCCCTACCGAGGGCGGCTCGATGATCTTGTGAGGGCAATGCCCCATTCCGTATCGACCCTGAGAGAGGAAACCCTGGAGGGCATGATGGAGCGACTGGATCGGATTCTGGATTCCGTGGATGAAGCATCGCGGTCGGTTTCGACGTATTTTATCGTTATCGGTCTTCAGGCCTTCAGGAAGTTGAGGATGGAGGATGAATTCAGCTTTTCTTCTCTCGGAAGTGATGAGGAGGGCACCCAGCCCGGAGCCGCGTTTGATCGAGTGCTTCGGGAGGGCCCCGGGCAGGGCGTTCGTGTCATTGCGACGGTGGATTCCCTCAATAGTTGTCAGAGGTTTCTCTCTCGCAAGGCGCTCTCCGAGTTTGAGAGGCGGGTGCTCTTCCAAATGAGCGCCAACGATTCGGCGGCCTTGATCGATAGCACCAAGGCGAGCCAGCTGGGGCTTTATCGAGCGTTGTTCTACGACGAGCGAAAAGGCTATCTCGAAACCTTTCGCCCCTACGCTCTGCCGGGCAAGGAATGGCTCGCCCAAGCGGCATCCGCCCTCGGCAAACGACCGGTCAAGTCTCCTGTGGCGTGATCGGAATGAGGGACTCCGTCGTCTCAGCGACTAGGCCTTGAGCGCTTCCTGGGTGACCGAGTGAAGCGCTTCATATTCTTCCCGGATTCTGTCCTTGTTCGCCCGATCCATTCGATCGATGAAGAGAATTCCGTTCAGATGATCCGTTTCGTGCTGCACGGCCCGAGAGAGAAGACCCTCGCAACGAAAGTGAAGCGTTGAGCCGTCGGGCTGAAGGGCCTCAACCTCGATGGTGTTGGGACGATTCACCTCCCCGTAGATCTCAGGAAAACTGAGGCACCCCTCCTGGCCCATTTCGAAGTCATCTCTGAGTTGAAGGATCGGATTGAGCAAGACCAGCGGCATGAAGTCTTCGACTGCAACGGCCTCATCATCGACCCACATGGCGGATTCACGATCGCTCACCGCGCTGACGTCGATCACCGTGAGTTGAAGCGCCCGATCGATCTGCTGGGCCGCGAGTCCAATCCCGTTGGCTTCCTGCATGGTTTCGAGCATATTCTCGATCAAATCATCCAGCCCTTCCATTTCGGGATCGACGAGGCTACCCCGCTGTCGAAGGACGGGGTGACCATACTTTACAATCGGTAAGAGCATGTCGTTAGTTTGAATGCGCCAAGTCGTGTTGGGCAAGGGGAAAGCCAGCGGGAAATGCGCGTGGCGTGAGGGGATCGAGCCGGTCTATTCGGTTGGGTCTGGCCAATGCCTCAAGATCGCCAAGAGATCGGAGATCTCCGGGCTCCGTCCGGATCGAACGTAGTGTCCGCTGCTCGCGACGCCGAGATTCAAACAGTGTCTCGGGGGAAATCCCATGAGCGCGCCGAGAGAAAATCCGGCGTTGAAGTGATCTCCTGCTCCGGTGGTGATGACGGGTTTCTTGACGAAGGGTCCGGGAACCCAAACCGTTTCTGAATCGGTGACGGCCAACGCATAGGCGACGGGGTGAACGACGAGGGCGTCGACATCCAGCTGGGCATGGAGCTTCCGTGCCAATTCACACCGCCCCTCGGGGGTCGCCTCTCCGATTTCGATTCCCAGCACGTCGGCAAGTTCCATCGCTTCCTTCTCATTCAGCCCCAGAATCACCCGGAGATGTTGGCGGAACCGTCCCAGAATCTCCATGGCCTTGAGGATGTCGTCGTTTTCCCGCTTTTCGGGATCACACAAATCGAAGAACCCGATGCGATTAGCGGCTCGGTCGGGTAGGATCTTTTCCTCCAGAATGGATGTCCAAACCTCGCTCAGATTCGGGATCATGGTCCAGTTGAGGAATGAGACCAGGTGGGCGGCCTGGATCCGTTCTGTCAGCCGATCTCGCCCCATTCGCTCCATGAGGGTCTTCCAGGTCACGTCGTTCAGGGGTGTCATCTTCCCGAGCATGATCTTCCCGTCTTCGAACTCAAGGGCGTCGGTATGAGCGGCTTCGGCGATGGAGAACACCTCGCTTCGATCCGAGAGGGGCTGAAAAACGGGATGGAGATTGGGATACCCGAGGGCGCCAACATAGGTCACGTTGACGCCGAGGGAGGCCAGGGCATTTGCCATGATCGGTCCGTTTCCTCCCAACTTGACCCGCTGGGTGACCAACTCGATATTGGTGCTCTTGCCGGCGGCTTCCGCGATGCGGGCGGCGAATTCCGCCATGCTCGGGATGCGGTCGAAATGGTTGGCGTCCTCGCGTTTGTCGACGACGTGAATGATCTCATCGACAAAGCCGTCGAGGCCGACGAAAGCCCGCGGCTGATTGGGCGAGTGGGTAGCCTCCTCAAGGGCGGCAAGGCATTGGGCTCGGGCTTCTTCAGCGGACAACATGGTTCCTGAGGGCCAGTGCGAGTCTTGGGGTTGAGAACGTCACGAGCCGAAGACCGTCAGTCGGATTCAATGCCGAGCAAGTGAACAATACGCTCAAGGTCCTCGTCAGTGAAGAACTTGATATCGATGGATCCTTTTCCTTGGTGATACTTCAGAGCGACTTTCGTGCTGAGCTTCCGGCGGATCTGTTCCTCGACCCGCTGAAGATGAGGATCCCGCTCACGGGAAGATGCCCCAGATTCTGAGCTCGATTGGCCCTCTTTCTGTGGTGCAGTGCCTGGATGGATTAACCCCTCGGTTTCTCGAACGGACAGTCCTTCCTTGACGACTTTTTTGGCGATCCGAGTTTTTTGCGCATCGTCTGAAAGTCCGAGAATGACCTTGGCGTGCCCGACCGAGAGTTGTCCTTCCTTCAGCAGTGTTTGAATCGCTGGAGGAAGTTTCAGAAGCCGGAGGGCATTGGCCACGGCGGTGCGGCTCTTGCCGACCTTCTGTGCTGCTTCGTCCTGACGGAGATTGAATTGATCGATCAACTGCTGGTAGCCGTTGGCTTCCTCGATCGGATTGAGATTTTCTCGTTGAAGATTCTCGACTAGGGCCAGCTCAATCACTTCTCGGTCGTCGGCCTCTCGGATCACAACGGGCACTTCGGTGAGTGCCGCGATTTGGGCGGCTCGCCAGCGCCGCTCCCCCGCAATCAGTTCGTAGCCCTCTGCCGAGGTTCGAACGACAAGGGGCTGGACGATGCCCTGCGACTTGATGGAAGACGCGAGCTCCTTCAGAGACCCCTCGTCAAAGTCACGGCGAGGTTGGAAGGCACATGGCTTAATCTGGTCCATGGGAAGGGAGACGGCCCCTCCGGGAGGAGACGAGGGGTCCCCACTCTCTCGAGGCCACGGGGAGCCGCTACTCGCTCGCGGATTGGAATCCTCTGGAGCGGCCTGCGTGTTCCCGCTCAGCAGTGCGCTCAAACCCCGTCCAAGGGGTGACTTTGCCATGGCCGCAGCTTGTTTAAAGCGACTCGAGATGTCAAAATCAAAGCGGTGAGGCTTGATGGGGAATCAAGGAACGGCGTGGCGGATAAAAGGAAAAGGAAGAGGAAGAGGATTGAGTCATAAGAACCCAATCATTGCCCAACGGATTGCTGGATTTGAGGGCCGAGCATGGGATCCCCACTATTTGGGCTATTTCGACTGTTTTAATCAGGGACGATACTATGAGGCCCATGATGTGCTCGAGGCCATATGGCTGCCGAGTCGAAAGGGGCCAAAGGACCACTTTTACAAGGGAATGATTCAATTGGCCGGAGCCTTTGTCCACTTCCAGAAATCGCGAATGCGACCGGCGGGGGCCCTGCTCCGATTAGCGCGAGAGAATCTGATCCGGTATGCGCCTCACTACGATGGGGTGGTGGTGGCGGATATTCTGGGCTTGATTGAGGATTGGTTGGGTTCCCTTGACAACCGAAAGGCCGGTGAAAACCCGTTTCACTCCCGTCCCGCCCCCCTGCTGGCTGTTCCGGTTCCGTGAGAAGGCTTGTCGGTCTCGATCAAGGGGACTCCCCGAAAAGATTCCTTGGAGAGCCGGGTGGGCCCTCATAAGATCGGGGAAGGGTCCCGGGGGGACGTCATCCAGTTTTCGAAGAGAGAAGTGAAAAAATGATACCGCTTTTGATCGCGTTGTTGGCTGGGGTGGGTTTCATGGTTGCTTATCACACCTATGGGCGTTGGCTGGGGGCCAAGATCTTTGCGCTCTCGGCAAAGACGGTTTGTCCGTCTTTCCGGCTTGAAGATGGGGCTGACTATGTGCCCACCCGGCGGGGTATTGTTTTCGGCCACCACTTTACCTCCATCGCGGGCACAGGCCCCATTGTCGGGCCGGCGATCGCCATCATGTGGGGATGGCTTCCCGCGCTCTTGTGGGTTGTTTTTGGCTCGATTTTCATTGGAGCCGTTCATGATTTTGGGGCCCTGGTCGTGAGTCTGAGAAACAACGGTCAGACAGTGGGGGACATTGCCGGGCGAGTGTTGAACCGGAGGGTTCGGCTTCTTTTTCTGTTGATTCTGGTCATGTCGCTGACCATCGTTTTGGCGATCTTTGGATTGGTGATTGCCAGTGTTTTTCGGCTGTATCCAGCGGCCATCTTCCCTTGTGTCGTCCAGATTCCACTGGCGATCGGGATCGGGCTTCTGCTCCATCGAAAGGGGTCAAATATCCTG
>DEAY01000136.1:0-3931 GCA_002348345.1 Verrucomicrobia bacterium UBA2970 | reverse complement strand
GCCTTGGCGGGTTGGTCTTCATGGACCTGGGTGTTGGTTTTGTTAGGCTACTCCTACATTGCTTCCGTGCTCCCGGTTTGGACTTTGCTTCAGCCGCGTGACTATATCAACTCGCTCCAGCTCATCTCTGCGCTGGGGCTCATCGTTCTGGGCTTGATGGTTGCGGCCCTCTACGGGGGTGCGCCCCTGGCCGATGGGTTTCGACCCGAATTGGCAATGGCGGCACCGCAGGTGAACTGGAGTCCCAGTGGCGCTCCGCTGATCTTCCCCTTTCTGTTTATCACCATCGCGTGTGGTGCTATTAGCGGCTTCCACTGTTTGGTCTCGAGTGGGACGAGCAGCAAACAAATCATGAACGAGCCGGATGCGCGGTTTGTTGGATACGGAGGCATGCTGACTGAAGGGTTCTTGGCGACCTTGGTGATTCTCGCCTGTGGTGCCGGACTGGGGTTGGGCGTGGTCGTGGAGGGTCAGACTCTTTTGGGCAATGCGGCGTGGGAGAGTCGCTACGATTCTTGGGGGGCCGCAGGCTCGCTGGGAGCGAAGGTGGGGGCCTTTGTGCTGGGTGCAGCGAATTTCCTACAGGCTCTCGGCTTGTCAAGCGAGGCGTCCGTTGCCTTGATGGGGGTGTTGGTTGCGTCCTTTGCGGGAACGACCTTGGACACGGCCTGTCGGTTGCAGCGGTATGTCGTCCAAGAACTGGCTTCGACGCTAAGGGGAGCGGGAGCGGGGGAGGCATCAGGGAAGGTCGGAAAGGCATTGGCTTGGATGCAGAACAAGCATGGCGCGACGATCTTTGCGGTTTTAATCGCTGCGGCCTTGGCGGCGGTTCCGCCGGCAGGAAAGGGCTGGTCGATGGCGAATGCTGGGACCGGCGGATTGCTTTTGTGGCCGCTCTTCGGGGCCACGAATCAACTCCTCGCCGGTCTGGCATTCTTGGTGATCGCCTTTTACTTGTGGCGTCGAGATCGTCCGGTTTGGTTCATTATTCTTCCCATGATCTTTATGATGATCATGCCGTTTTGGGCAATGATCTGGCAGTTGTTCATTGGGTCGACGGATAACCCCAGTTGGGTGAGCCAGGGGAAAGTGCTTCTCCCGGCCATTGGACTTGCCACGATCTTGTTGGAGGTTTGGATGGTGATCGAGGCGATTCGGATGTTCCCCAGCGTCAAAGGGGTGATTGAGGAAAATGCCCTGGATTTGAAAGGGGCGAGTTCGATGGATGCCGCCAAGGCGTGATGCGAATCGGACTTTACGGGGGAACTTTCGACCCCATTCACTGTGGGCATTTGCTCGTTGCCCAGGCGGCCAGTGAAGAGCTTCATCTCGATCGGCTGGTGTTTATTCCTGCCGCGCGGTCTCCGTTCAAACCCGAGCGAGCTGGTTTGGACGGCTCTTGGCGTTTGAAGCTCTTGCGTTTGGCGCTGGCTGGTCGGCCGGAGTATATGGTGAGTGCGCTCGAGTTGGAGCGAGGGGGGATTTCATTTACCATTGATACGGTGGAACGGTTTCGTGATTCATACCCGGAGGGCCGGTTTTTCTGTTTGATTGGCATGGATCACCTCGGATCGCTTCCCTTGTGGAAGGAGGCGGAGCGCCTTTCCCGGCGGGTTGAATTTGCGGTGATTCCCCGGCCTGGGAGTTTGCCTTCAGAAGCGCCACCGGGATTTCGGTGTCATTTCCTGCGAGGGACGCCGATTGACCTGAGTTCTTCAAAGGTGCGCGAGCGAGCTCAGCAGCGGCGTCCGTTGGTGCCGTTTGTTCTCCCAGTGGTTGCGGAGGCGATTGAACGTTATCAGCTTTATTCTCGCGAGGGAGTATAGGAGACTGACCGGCCATGGAAGCCAAGAAGTTGGTTCAGTTATGCTACGCTTATGCCGACAACCGGAAAGCGGTGAATCCCGCCATCTTGGATGTACGTGGGCTTTCGACGGTCACTGATTTCTTTTTGATTGTGACCGGGACTAGCCAGCCCCACTTACGAGCCATCACCGAGGAACTGGTTGATCAGCTCAAGAAGGAACATCGGATTCGGCCCCATCACATTGATGGGAATGTGGGCACAGGATGGGTTGTAGTGGACTATCACGATGTCATCGTCCATGCGATGACCGAAAAGATGCGTGACCGTTATGACCTTGAGGCGCTCTGGGGGGATGCTCCCCAAGTAAAGCCTCGCCGTCCGAGGGGCATGGGGACACGGGGGACGAAAAGAAAGAACGACTAGTCAGACCAAAAAGCGGGGGCCGAGAGGCCCTGCCTAGGTTGCCAAGGCCTAGTTCTCGCCGTCTTCCTCTTCAGGAAGCTCCGAGTAAGTCTCAAGCATTTGGTCGAGGACCTGCTTGAAATCAGCGAGACCGGTCGCCGGAAGGATGATGGTATCGCGACGACCCCCGACATCCTCGGTAATTCGGAGAAATCGGCCTCGAGGGTTTTCTTTGAGAGTGAAAATGAAGGTCTTCCGCTCAACCTGAATCTTCTCTGTTCTCAGAGTGTCCTCATTGACTTGAGGCTTGCCGGAATGCCCTGAGTAGTGGTTCCCAGACTGGCAGGAACGTTCTGATAAGTTCATATGCCGACTTCCATTTCTCCCGACGGTTGATGAATAATTCCCTTACCAGTCGATCAAATGGGTGGATTTGTCAATAATTAATTCTGAGAATGCCGTGTGGGGCGCCCTCGATTCGTCAGCCATCCGGGTCTCGGTTCCGCTTTTCCTGGGTTTCGGGGCCTGTCGTTGGGCAACCGAAAATGCTCCGCTTGAAAACATGGATGCTCTCTATATTGATCCCTTGATCTAAGGTCGACGACACTGAATTCTGTGTTTATGCTGCTTAATCGAAACCTGGAAGTCCTTTGGTGGAGGGGTTTTGATCCGAAATGAGTGGAGAAGCTGATAACGCGATACGGTTACGTGAAAACGACAATGTGGCTGTCCTGAAGACCACCCTCAAGGAGGGGGCGATGGTGATCTGCGAGGGACAGACGGTCGCTTGTCGAGGGACGATTCCTGCCGGGCACAAGGTCTCGCTCTCGTCGCTGGGTGATGGGGAGCCTTTGGTCAAGTATGGTCAGACCATTGGCTTTGCTCGGGGGCGAATTAAGGCGGGAGATCATGTGCACACTCAAAATGTCGCGATGGAAGATTTTGGGAGAGACTACCAGTTCTGTGCCGATTATCAGCCCGTCGAATATGTGCCCACGGAGGCGCGAAGAACCTTCCATGGTTACGAACGGGAAAAGGGGAAGGTGGGCACGCGAAACTATATTGCGGTGATCTCGAGTGTGAATTGTTCGGCCTCGGTGTCCAAATACGTGGCGGAACATTTCCGCACGGAAGCCTTCCGGAGGGAGTTCCCCCAGATTGACGGGGTGATAGCCGTGACTCACAAGAGCGGTTGTAGTCTCCTTCCAACCGAACCGCTTCGGATGCTTCAGCGCGTTCTCGCGGGCATGGCACGCCACTCGAATGTGGGAGGGTATGTGATGATCGGGCTGGGTTGTGAAGTGAATCAGATCAGCCATCTGATCAAGGATCAACGGCTTGATGACGACCCCGCCCACGGCGCGGCACCGGTCTACTTGAATATTCAGGCACAGGGTGGCGTGAGAAAAACGACGGAGGCAGGCATTAAGGCGGTCGAAAGTCTTTTGCCAAGGGTCAACGCTCACTCCAGAACGGAGCAGTCTGCGGAGAAGCTGATCCTGGCGATGAACTGTGGCGGTTCCGATGGAAACAGTGGTATCACGGCGAATCCGGCGCTCGGTTATGCCTCGGATCTTCTCGTCAAACAGGGAGGAACGTCGGTATTGGCGGAAACCACTGAGGTTTACGGAGCCGAACATCTTCTGACTCGGCGGGCGGAATCGGAAGCGGTGGGACGCAAATTGATCGACCTGATTCGATGGTGGGAGGACCATGTGAAGC
>DEAY01000393.1 GCA_002348345.1 Verrucomicrobia bacterium UBA2970 | reverse complement strand
TGCCGAGTTCGGTGTGATGGAAAAATCATTCGTCGAGTCGTGAGTAATATTCTAAGTAATGCCCTGAGGTATACTCCCAAACCAAAGACCGTCGAAGTGTTTGTTCATGCCGGCGAAGATAATGTCCAGGTGAATATTCGGGATCAGGGATCCGGTATTCCCGAGGAATACTGGTCAAAGGTCTTCGACAAGTTTTTCCAGATCGACGATGGCCGAAAGCGAGACGAGTTTACATCCGGACTAGGGTTGGCATTCTGCAAAATGGCAGTGGAGGCACACGGTCAAGTGATTACTGTTGACAGTATTGATGGCGAGGGGAGTCGATTTTACTTTGCCTTGGACCGCGTGATGGAGACGAAGAATACGACGTCGCCTTTTCCCGAGGCCGATCGAAGTGCCAGAGAGGAATCGCCTTGGTGTGGTGAATCACTCGCCATCCAGAAGATGAATGGTATGGCCCAGGAAGACAAATCGGATTCTGCTCCCCAAGAATCAAGGTTCGGAAATCCATTGTTGGGCGAGCGCGTTTGATCGCCACCGGATCTTGTCTCGGAGAAGTCTTTCGGATCGTTCTCAGCCGGGCAATTCAACAGGAGAACTGGAAACTGGGCGTTTGTGTGGGTTGGATCATCAAGGTGCTGCCCTGTTCGTCTAAGGCCCAAGTTGAATGAGAGGATTGCTTGGTAAGGTCTTTATTCGTATCAGGGTAGTTTCGAGCACTGAAGGAATTTTGGTGCCGACCGTCTCCCAATGGTTTTGAAGGCTTAATCTTGGGGGGGCTCTGCTGGTCTATTCAGTCTGGAGTTGCGATGAGGGCTGACTTCATTCTTTTGTTTCTCCAGTCTGAACCGGTTACCCGACGTTCGCTGAGAAAAAGGAGGATCTCCCAAGCAAACATTCTCAGTGAGGCCTTTTGAGGTCACTCTCCCCTGACCACTTCCAGCGGTCACCGCCCATGCGATCCAACATTGATTGGGTGACCGAAGAATATCGCCGTTATAGCAGCAGGTCTCGCTCATCCCGTTTTCGACCGGATTCCGTCCTCTCTCCGTCCAGGGGACAAAGCCAAGAGAACGCATTGAACCAGCAACCGACGTGGAACGTCTAAGATGAAGGGGCTTCCCAATGGGGTCGGGCAGATGCATTTGAAGAAATCCACTTAAAAAGCGGTCTCCGCAAGCCGATAGGTTAAGGAAATGGTAAGTGGAAGTGCAGTGAGTTCGCCGAATGACTTTTGGCATCCTGAATCCGATGCCAAAGACAAGCTCTTCGAAAGCCGGGGATCGGTTTATCATGGCATAGACCTGGGAGCCGTTTGGAAACTGTTGTGAGGAGAAGATTACTCACTGGGAATTTGCAGGAATGGTATTCGAGGAGAAAACGGTTAGTGGCCGATGGCCTCAAATTGAGGCTCTGTGCCACTGGGGTATTCTGGGGTTGGTTATTTTGTGCGTGATCGTGAATGGGTTGACCGGTTGGGGAGGGGCGGTTTTTGAGAGCCTTCGGGAGAACGACAAGCTTGGTCACGCGTTTTTTTTTGGGTGTCTCTCGTTTTTAATTCATCGTGCTTTGATGCTGCAGGCGACTTGTGCCACGGGACTGGTCATCGTCGCGGCCCTTTCGGTTACCTTCTTATTGGGAATTATTGATGAGTATTCCCAGCTATGGATGATTGGGAGGAGCTTTGACTACAGCGATCTTCAAGCCAACTTTGTAGGGGCCGCACTGCTGGGGCCCATGGGTTGTTTGGTGGGTGACCGGGCAGGTGGGGAACGAAGCGGTGTTGATGAGCCGTTAGACTTGAGATTGTCTTCATCGAAAAAACAGATTTCGAAGCGTCATTGGTCGGGGGTTACCTCGACACAATCAGTTTTTCTTAGACCTTCTATCGATCGTGGAAATCGGGTGTACCGACGACACTTGAAGCATCGTCCGCATTGAAATCAAGAATGGCCCTGGACAGAGGAAAATAATTATGAGTGGAACCAATGATGCCGGTGGAATACAGATCTTGTTGGTAGAAGACGATCGACGGGTGAGAGGGCGCATCGAGGGTCTCGTTGAAGCTCTCAATCGTTCAGAGGAAGTCGATGTCTCCATCGCAATGGAGTGCGCCACTTCGGGACGCGAGGCACTCGATCATCTTGCTGATTTCTATGTTGATGTCATTCTGCTCGATCTCTCGCTGCCCGATGTCCATGGAATTGGGGCGATTAGTCAAATTGCTAAGTCCCTTCCTCATGTTCCGATCATTGTTTTAACCAATATTTGCGGTTGGGCCACGATGGTGCAGTGTGCCGAGGCTGGGGGGCGTGATTATCTGGTGAAGAACGATCTTGATTCGGACACGCTTTTTCGGTCCATTTACTATGCCTATGAGCGGAAACAGGTCGAAGATCGCCTTCGCCAGTCTCAGGCGGTTTATCGGTCTCTGGTCGAGCATTTACCGGTGGGGATCTTTCGAAAAGACACCCGGGGACGATATGAGTTTGTCAATCAAGCGTTCTGCGATGCCGTTGGGCTCACGGTCCAGGAAATCAAGAGACACTGCGATGCGGATTTGTTTTCGGATCCGGATGCTGCTGAATTGGAACTTGAGGAAAGGGATTTGTTCAAGTCGGGCAAGTGGAGTGAAACCGAACGGACTCTAAAGACGACGCGAGGAAAAAAACTGGATGCACGAATAATAAAGATTCCGCTTCTTGACGCCGAAGAGGAGGAGATTTGCGGGATCCAGGGAATCCTTCACGATATCAGTAGTCAGAAGCTTTCCGAGGAGCAGCGACACATGGAAGAGCGATGTGCGGGAATGGAATCTTTGTCCGGGGCGATTGCGCATCATGTTAGCAACCGCTTGGCTCCGGTCATGCTCAATGCATCGATCATCGAGTCGAGAACGGAGGATCCTGAAGTGGTGAAAGCCTCCCAGAAGATTGGTGAATCCGCCTCGAAGGCAGGACAAATCGTTCGGCACCTGTTCGCGATGACGAAGCAGAGAGAAGGGAAAAAGATTCCCGTAGAAATGGACCTGATCCTCAATGACCTACCCCGTTTTGTGAAAGAGCAGATCTCTGAAGGGGTCACGGTGGACCTTCGGATGACCAAGGGCCTTCAGAACGTACATGGTGAATTCGGACCCTTGAAGCAGCTTCTTGAGCAGTTGTGCACCAATGCCAGTGAAGCGATGAATCATCAAGGTCGGATCACCGTTACGGCGACGAATACATCCCATGGCCTTTCAAGTGCTGATGACCACAGCGAATTGAAGCGGGTGCCGGCGATTTCAATTCGAGTGAGT
>DEAY01000147.1 GCA_002348345.1 Verrucomicrobia bacterium UBA2970 | reverse complement strand
GCCATCCAGTTGCTTCGTGAGCTTCGGGCGATGGAATCAGGGGTGGCGATCGGGTTGCTGACAGGAAACACGCGGTTGGCCGCTGAAATCAAACTTCGCCATTTTGGAATCTGGGAGGCGTTTGATCTGGGGGCGTTTGGGGATGATTTTGCGTGCCGTAACCAGCTGGCTGGTCTGGCACGCCGGCGAGGGGAGTCATGGCTCGAGTGTTCCTTGGGGGGAGAGGAGATTCTGGTGATCGGGGATACGCTGCACGATATTCGATGCGCCCGGAGCATCGGCGCCCGGTGTTTGGCGGTGTCCACCGGAAGTGTCCGCTTTGGTCAACTTCGTTCCGAAGAGCCTGATTATCTCGTTCGTGACCTGGGGGATTTCAAGGTGAGCCAGCTCCTTGTTGATTAGGTCGTTGCTGGGAGGGGATGGAATGGTGTTTCGGGGTTTTATCAAATATAGCGCTATCATTATGACCCCCTCTTTGCTAGGAGGTTGGAGTGCTTCCCCAAAGGTCCACCCGGCATCGAGGTCGCAGAGAGAGGCGGCAGCAGCGTCAAGCCGCCTGGATGTTTCTTGTTGCCTGCGCCGCTGTGTTCGGCCTGATGTTTCTGTCGGCGCCGGATGAACTGGGGGTCCTACAATACCGTGCCCTGGGCGTGACCTGGTCGGTTCTGGTCGGGTTCTCGGCCTACTTTACCTGTGGGAGTTTCAAGTCGGTTGCTGAATCGGAAAAGCCGGGCTATTTCAAGGTCGGCCTTTGTTTGATCGCGGCCTTGTCGGCGGCGTTGGTGGTCTATGGACTCTGGGAAATGGGCGTGTCGCCGGTGAATCCTGTGAGTCCGTGACGCAGGGGCGCAGGGGCGCAGGGGCGGTGGGTTAGCGTCGTTGGTTGTGTTCGGAGGTGCCGTATTTCTCTTTCACCAGATTGTCCGCGACGGTCTCCAGGTCGGGGGAGGGCCGCCAGGATTCCCATTGGACGGCCCACCTGGATGCGGCGGTGGAACGCATCGCGGCCTCCCAGGCATTTCGGGAGAGAGTGGGAGGGGGAGGTTGGAGTGACCCCTGAATGAGCAGGCCCGTCCGGCTGCGTTTTTGAGCAGCCCCTGCACACTTTTGTCCATCGACGACCAAATCGTTCTCCTCGGCGCCAACAAAACAGGAGCCGGGTTCCGGCCGGTCGGCCTCCTGATTGAGATCGGTTGCGATTCCCAACGAATGGAGCGCCTCCCGGATCCACTGGTGCAGCCGGCAATAGCTCTCCCGGGCCCGCAATCGATACCAATCCGAGCCAGGCGGCAGGCTGAGACTGTAGGTCCAATCGGATCGATGCGAGACGATGCCGCCTCCGGTGGGGCGTCTGATGAGGAGCTGGGTGTCGGCTCGTTCGCGCACCGAGTGGTAGGGTTGGAAATAACCGAACGTCGTCGCCGGTGATTGCCAACGGTAGGAGCGGAAGATCGGTGTGTTGAGTTGATTGGATTGGGAGAGGCAGATTTCGTCCCACGCCATGTTGAGCGGCCCGCGGTAAGGCGGGCTGATCCAGTAGAGCCAAGGCAACGACTTCACGGGCCTGACTTTGTTGGGGGCCTGGCCTTGTTCCGAGCAAAATCGATCATCCGGCCCGTTTCGCCCTTCAGTCTGAGGGATGGGAAAAGAAACATCGCCGATTCCCTGTGTAGGGAATACGCTCCGTCCCTATGCCGCGTGAGTCCAGGGCAAGTTCCGTGTCGCGTTCAAAACGCAAGCCGCGCCGGATTTATCTCCTCGATGATCATCCAATGGTTCGTTTCGGGATGTTCGAGCTCATCAACCGGGAGCCGGATTTGATGGTTTGTGGAGAGGCCAGCGATGCCTATGAGGCCATCGATGATTTACCCAGATCGAAACCCGATTTGGTGCTGGTCGATATTGCCCTGTCGGGCAAGAGCGGTTTGGAATTCATCAAGGAAACACAACGTCTCCAACCGGGCTTGGATACCTTGGTTGTTTCCATGCATGATGAGGGGTTCTATGCGGAACGGGTATTGCGGGCAGGAGGACGGGGTTATTTGATGAAGCTGGCCGGCGCCGATGAACTCCTGCGTGCCATTCGCAAGGTTTTGAGTGGGGAGGTCTATGTCAGCGATCGGATTGCAAATTTGATTTTCGACCAGCTGACGGGCCGAAATCTGGCGATGGAAGGGGGAATCGTGGAGCGGTTGACAGACAAGGAGGTCGAGGTGCTGTCTCTGATTGGCCAGGCGAAAGAGTCAAGGGAGATCGCCAAGCAACTCAATTTGAGCTTGAAAACCGTGGAGACTCACCGCACCCACATCCGGCAGAAGCTGAGCATTGGGTCGCGGGCGGAACTCATTCAATTCGCCGTTCGCTGGACGATGAGTGAGGACTTCGGGGTTCCGGGGCAAGGGAAGAAGGCTTGATAAGGTATCAAGTAAACCCTTAGATTAAAATAGTGTTACCACCAATGGTAATTCTTGGTCGATTCCTGCAGTCTCCCCTCGACCAAGCCAGCAATTTAATTGTAATCAAATTGGATCGGTATGAATCGACATATTCGTAAAAAGAAAAACGGGGCCTTCACGCTCATTGAGCTGTTGGTCGTTATCGCCATCATCGCGATTCTCGCGGGGATGCTTCTCCCAGCATTGGCAAAAGCCAAATCAAAGGCGCAAAAGATCAAGTGCGTGAACAACCTGAAGAATATCGGGCTCGCGTTCCGGATCTTTGCGACAGACAACGACGATCTCTATCCGATGCAGGTTCCTGCATCACAGGGTGGGTCGGCTGATGCCGCTGATCGTCGACGTGGCATGAATATCACCTGGCGCCATTTCTTGTCGCTCTCCAATGAGTTGGCGACGCCGAAGATCGTTCTGTGCCCGAGTGATGGCTTGGGTCGAATTGAGGCGACCACCTGGAATACCAACCGAGTTCGAGGGGGCCGTGGCAATGTCGTGGAGGCCTTCAATCGTAACCAGAACATCAGTTACTTCGTCGGGTTCGAAGCGGACGAGACCTTGCCTATGTCCATGCTTTCCGGTGACCGTAACATCACCAACTCGGATCGGCCTGACATCTCCAAGGGTGCCGTTCTCCGATTCCGCATGCGGGCTCGCCGAAATGATCCGCCGCCGTTGCCGACCCCAGAGCCTGGGTTCGACAAGAACATCCATGATGTTTCCGGGAACGTGGTTCTTGGTGACGGCAGTGTCCAGCAGTTCAGCGGGAACCGTCTGCGCACCCAAATGCGTGACACCGGCTTGGAAGAGCTGAACATCGCACTGCCTGGTGACGAACGCCGTTAAGCGTTCCTTACACCTTTCATTTATTTGATTGTGATCACCCTGGCCTCTGGCCAGGGTGATTTTTTTTGGCAACGAAAGGGGGCGATCAGCGACCTTGACCCACGGTTGAACCAGGATGACTGGCTTCAGGTTCGCGAGGGGCAGAGTTGGCTCAGTTCGCAGTTCTGACAATCAGGATTCCGGGCGCTGCATCGCCGCCGACCGTGCCAGATGAGCCAGTGGCTGAGCAGGGTCCACTGGTGGTCAGGAACGAGCTTCATCAGATCTCTCTCAATTTTTTCGGGCGTTTTGGCGCTGCTGAGCCGAAAGCGTTGGCTGAGCCTGGCAACGTGGGTGTCGACCACGACCCCGGCATTGATGCCGAAAGCATTCCCGAGGACCACGTTGGCGGTCTTGCGACCGACTCCTGCGAGGGAGGTGAGATCCTCCATGGTCCTGGGCACCTTCTCATCATAATATTCCACCAATCGCTGGCAGCAGGCCTTGATGTTTCTCGCCTTGCTTCGAAACAAACCAATCCGGCGGATCGCTTTCTCCAGTTGGTGAACCGGTGCCTCCGCAAAATCGGTTGCCGATTGGTATCGTTGGAATAAGGGCCTGGTGACAAGGTTGACTTGCTTGTCGGTACATTGAGCCGAAAGAATCGTCGCAATCAGCAATTGCAAGGGCGTCTGGTAGTCGAGTTCGCAATGAGCGTCGGGGTAAACGACAGCCAGTGTGCCGGTAATGGTCGCCGTGCGCGACTGTTTCGATTTTAGCGATTCCCTGGGCATTCGATTGGAACCATCAACGATTCACCCGGATGATTGCCATCAACACTCCTAAAGAGCGAGTGATATTTCTTCGTTAGGGCGCCGGGGATTCACTACGGCAGGGTTGAGAACAATGGAGTTCCGGGGCGAAGCCTCGAAAATAGGGCAGATCAATGCCGATCGCTCGGTCATCCGCTGGTTAGGTCTTCGGCCTCAATCGGTTCCAAGAGGGATGCTTGGGAACCGAGGCGGGGGCGTTGCTCGGTCAAAGGGGATAAGCATTTCGGCCGATGGGGGTTAGAGCGCGGGAGTCAGGTCGCTTACTTGATCCAACTGGGTATTCTTTCAGGGGCCCACAACGAGGCGGCGGTTTCTCGTTCCCGAACAACGCTAGCCCGTTTTCCGTTCACCATAATCTCCGCCGGCATCGGACGGGTGTTGTAATTCGATGCCATGACGAAGGCGTATGCGCCGGCACTGAGAATGGCCAGATAGTCGCCTTCCTTGACCCGCGGGAGGGGGCGATCCTTGCAGAACGTGTCTCCCGTTTCGCAGATCGGCCCCACGACATCGGAGGAAATCTTGGCACCCGGCTTTTTTCGGGTCGGGACGATATCGTGGTGAGCCTCGTAAAACGCCGGCCGGATCAGATCGTTCATCGCGGCATTCACGATGACGAAGTTTTTTTTGCCGGTTTTCTTGATATACTCCACCTGGGTCACCAGAACCCCCGCATTGCCGGCGATAAACCGGCCCGGCTCGACAAGGATTCGAACCCCGAGCGGCTTGAGGAGAGGGACGAGTCTCTGGGCATAAGATTCAGGGGTCAGGATGTTCGCGGCCTGCGGTTTCCTCCACCAAGATGGCCGCCCGCTCTCGAGGGCCGGGTTGTAAACAATCCCGAGTCCCCCGCCGATGCTGAAGAACTCGATGTGATACCGTTCCCTGAGCTCCCGTACGAGAGGCGCCATCTTCGTGACAGCTCCCTCGAAGGGATCGGCGGTCGTCAACTGGGAGCCAATGTGCATTTGGATGCCCTTGATGTCGATATGACTGAGCCGTGAGGCTTTTTGGTAAACCTGCTTGATCCGCTCAAAGGCAATCCCGAATTTGTTCTCATAGGTCCCGGTGGTTATTTTCGCGTGTGTCTTGGCATCGACGTTCGGATTAACCCGTATCGAGATGGGCGCTCTTTTTCGAAGTCGACGGGCCACCGAGTTGATCCGTTCCAGTTCGGCTTCACTCTCGATATTGAACGCATAGATTCCCAGTCGGAGGGCGAATTCAATTTCCCGGATGGTCTTTCCCACTCCCGCAAAAATGCACCGGTGATGATCCCCTCCGACAGCGACCACTCGCTCGATTTCACCCTTGCTGACCACATCGAAGCCACCTCCCAGGGAGGCGATGGTTCTGAGAACCGCCAGATTGGAGTTGGCTTTGACCGCGTAGCAAATCGTGTGGTCAAGTTCGCCAAGGGCCTGGTCGAGCTTTTGATAATGATCGCGAATCGTGCGGTGAGAATAGACGTAGCAGGGCGTTCCATACTTGGCCGCGATTTTGGAGAGGGGAACCTCTTCGCAGTGAAGTTCCCCGTTCCGGTACTGAAACTCGTGCATTGGAGCTAGTTATGCCAATTGACAAGCCAGCATGACAATGACAAATCGAGTTGGGGATGGGGGAAATCCCCGGGATCCAACCCTAGGATGATCGGAATGTTCGTTCATCTAGGTTCTGCCAGGCGCGACCATCGAGAGGGAAAGGGGTAGAGGAGGATGGTTTTCAGAATGATTCGTCTGACGTCTGCTCGGGACACTTTTCGTGTGGGATGATCCAAGAGGCAACCGGGCTTTGAAATGAGATCGATGGTTTCAAGTCCAATGAGAACGGGCCAGGCGCAGGCGAGTCGGAGGCGGATCCAACGCCAGGGCAGGTGGGTCGTGTAGGTCCAGCCCGCCAATAAATGGTCGCGAGCCTGATTGATATATTCCTGGTAGACGGTA
>DEAY01000368.1 GCA_002348345.1 Verrucomicrobia bacterium UBA2970 | reverse complement strand
CGACCCAGGGAGCGCGTCCCCTCCTTTCGGCGGAAACCGACCGCCCCTTTTCCCTTAAATGGGGGGGAGACAAGATTTCGGTTTCACCCGCTCAGCTTGCCGTTGGACTGGAGAAGGTGAATCTTTCTGAATGGAGGCCGTTGCTCGGAGAGGCGGCAAGTGGGACCCTCGCTTCGGAGCTCTCCGTTTTGATGGGGGACGATCGTGAGGGACTATTGAGGGCGAAGGGACGTCTCTCGGTTGCCGACTGGGTTTCTTCAGACACCCCTGGCCTCGCCTCGGGATTGGGGGGGGCGGTTCAGTTTGAGGCGCGAGTCCAGACCCTGGCGCAGTTCAAGGTGCCTCAACTTGATTTTCAGGTATGGAATGGGAACGGACCTCTCCTGAGCGGACAGGGGAGTCTCGGACGATCGGGTGCCCAAGAAGTCTCGATGCAGGCGGATATCAAGGCGTTCAGCCAGGGTCATGAGGCACGCCAAGGACTCGATTTCAAGGTGGTTCTCGCCGGGAAGCTGGCGGAGGAAAACACTGAGTTGGGCGAGCTTCGCCTCACCCTTCCGGCGACGGAAAAGGCTCTCGAAAACGGGGCGGCTCTTTCTGGGGAATGGGTTTTGAGTGAGGAGGGTGTGTCGGGCTCGCTCCATCTAGCCGCAACGACCCTGGACGTGACCCCTGTCCTGGATTTTGTGGGGGGAGCGCAGGGGGCGTCGGAAGAGGAGGAAGAAAACGAGGCGGAGTCGATCGAGCCTGCCGAGCCCGCACCGATTCGTCTTCCGTTCAAGAATCTCAAGGCCACTGTTCAAGCGGATCAACTGTTTGCCAGAGAGATGGTCATCACCGAGGGGCTCATGCATGTCGAATTAACCCCTCGCGGGGTGAAGGTCGCCCCGCTTGAGTTGGCCTTGAACGGCGCTCCGCTCAAAGGGGCCGCTGACTTGGATCTGAGCGTTCCCGGATACCGATATGATCTCGAGCTCAAGGCGGAACAAGTCGCTGCGGATCCACTGATCGCAAGTCTGTCGCCGACGCTGAAGGGGGTCTATGATGGAAGAGTCAACCTGGGGCTGGATCTCGCGGGAGCGGGACTGACCGGGGCCAGTCTTCGAAAGAGTTTGAAGGGAGCGGTGGAATTTGAAATGTCGGAATCCAAGGTTGAGCTTGTGCCATCTTGGAGGCGGGTCTTTTTCACTCCGATTGCAACGGTTCTCCGCATGCCGGAGATGCTCAATTCGCCGATCAGCGGGTTTTCGCTGAGGACGGTTGTTGACGGAGGAACGCTGAATGTGGGCGCCTTTCAGGTCTCGAGTCAGCAGTTTCGAGTTGCCTCGAACGGGGAAATCCCGATTGCCGATCGCTTCATGTCGTCCGTATTGGCTTTTCCCATTGACCTGAGTCTGCGTAAGGAGTTGGCGGTGAAGGCCAACCTGGTCGAGTCATCGGCCCCGGATCAAGACGGCTATGTGGCCCTGCCCAAATTCGTCCAATTGGAAGGGGCGCTTGGCGAGCCAGCGGTCCGGATTGACAAAAAAGCGGTCGGAAAGTTGTTTCTCCGGAATGTTGCCGGGATTCCAGGTGCTGTTGCTGGAAAAGCGGAGGGTGCCTTGAAGGACTTGGTTGAAGGCGAGGGCAAGGTCAAGGATGCCGCGGGCAAGCTGATTGACGGAGCGGGTGGCCTGTTGAACGGTGCAAAGGGGGCGTCCCTCAAGGATGCTGGGAATGCCCTGCGGGGATTGTTCAATCGCATCAAGGATAGCGATCAAGAAGAGTAGGGGCCGTGTGGCGGCTTCGGGAGCATGGCGGCTTGCGGTGAGCCTGCCGTGGATGCCAGGGCTTGCGATCCCGCACTGTCGCTTTCCTGTTCAATGGTTGAAAGCATGGTTGTTCTGGGGGGTTGCGCGAATGCTGAAAACCTGATGGCCCTGGGGTTGAAGCAAGAGGAGGAATTCGCTCTCGGGGAAACGACCGGCAACCGTGCCCACGACGGAAGGCCTCGTTCCCATCGGCTGATGGTGAAGAATCTCATATCGACGACCCTCTTGGGAAGGCCATCCGATACGGATTCGGTCAGGGTTCCAGAGGGAGAGATTCATTCGAAAGGGGGTTTGGTTTCGCGTCGGATCGGTGTGGAGCACTTGCTCTCTGGCGTTGTTGTATCCATCATGGTCCAGGTCGGCCTTTGGCCCGAAGATGAGTGAGCCAAAGGAGGAACGCTCCCATTGGTCGTCCAGACCGTCTCGATCGATATCGAGGTTCCTGACGCCGCGAAGGATTAACGAGGCCGATGTGATTGAGCCAAGATCCTCCGGTTGCTGATCGGTGATTCGCAAGGTCCAGGTTCCTGCGCTGCTCTCGTAGAAGTGGTGGGTCGACCAGTAAGTCCAGCCCCGTGGGCCAGGGGTGGAATCGTGGTTGTAGGCTTGGAGAATGCTGGTGGATCCCATGGGGGAGGTGAGGGTGATCCGGAGATCGCCACGATAGGGGTGGGTGGTGGAGAGTTGAAGGCCGACATGTTCGCAGATCAGCGTATCGGAAATCTCGAATCCGACGATGGCCGACCGAAGACGGAGGCTCCCACGGGGATCCGCTTGTGTGTTGAGCCAATTGATTAATGTCGACCCCTGCCGCTGACTGATGCCAATGGCCGGGATTGGGGTGAAGTCGGTTTCGATCAAGTCAGGCAATTGGGGAAAGGATCGTCTGCTGGAGATGACAACAAAATGGGCGCCCGCTGCGGCGGCTTGACGGATCAAATCACGAACCGCGACAGGACCCTGCCGAAACACCGCCGCCTTGCCCTGGAGATTGCTCGGAAGCGGCAGACTTCCATCCCCGAGAAAGACGAGGGCAACCGGGTCCGTGCTCACCAGGGGGACGATTCCGAGACTGGGGAGCCCCGGGATGGTCTTCAAGGCGCCGGGAATATTTTTTCCGGTGAGGTGGAGTTCGTAGCCCGCATCGGGAATGGTTCGATTCGGGCGTTTGGTTTGAATCACCTCCGCCAACTCGGGCCGGTTGGGCCACGCTTGGGCCAGTTCCACTGCAAACCCGGCGTCGGGAAGGCCGAAGCCCGTGTTGTGGCTGAATGAGAATCCAGCGCCGTTCTCCGAGACGTCCGGGTCGAGGTCTCCGGTCTGGCGGGCGGCATGGATCAGGATCTGTTGCACATCACGATAGTGCAGATTGGGATTGCTGCTCAGGATCAACGCGCCAACCCCGGCCGCCAACGGGGCGGCTGCCGAGGTGCCCGCGAAGGCGTGGTCCCCCAGGAGGTAGTCGGCCAGGTCCCCGCGACCGCGAGTGACAAACCCCGCCTTGCCTTGATGGTCGGTCGTCGCCACTCCGGCGAACTCATCGTCGCCGCTGGGTGCGGCGATCAGAATGCAGGCCCCACGACTGCTGTAGGTCGCCACATTGCCGTCGGCCCGAAGGGCGGCCACCGCGATCGAACGGGGATCGCCGCTATAGGCATCGTCATTTGCGTCTCTCAAGAATTCTCGGTCGTTTCCGGCAGCTCGGAACATGACGATTCCTTTTCCCCCACGGCCCCTGCGAAGGGCGGTCTCGATGCCCCGGTCGGAGAGGGTATCCATGGCCGCTTGCTGATCCGAAACGTTGCCCCAACTGTGGTTTTGAATATCAATCCGATCGGTCCGGAACTCGAACATATCCATGAGCCGCTCGTTGGAAACGATGACCTCCTTTTCCCCCCGGCTGGGTTCAAAAACCACCCAGCTGGAAACCTGGCTCCGGGGTGCCACTCCGATCACTCCCGTTTGATTGTCGCCCTCCGCGGCGATGAGGCCGGCGACCGCGGTGCCGTGGGCATCCGCGGAAATAAACCCTCCCTCGGGTCGGTTGCGGCCGAAGTTGAAGTGAGGCATCCCCGCTGCTCGCTGGGCCAACTCCGGGTGATCCAGATCAATGCCATTGTCTGACACCGCGACGACGACCTGCTCGCCTCGGGTGAGGCTCCATGCCCTCCGGGTTCCAAGGTCGATTCCAGTGCGGTGCCCATGGGGATCGCGGTTGTCGATATGCCAGACGTGTTCGAGGTAGGTATCATTGGTAAGCGGAGCGAGGCGGCCTCGTTTCTTGAGCGCCCGTCTCATGACCGGGGCGCATGCGACGGTCCCGGGCTCGGTCGTAAGGCAAAGCGCTGTTCGGACGGCGTGCAGGGCGCTGGGCGCTTGAAAGATGAAAAGGCGCTCACTGAGTTGCCGGACCGGCGTGAGGTAATGTTCCCGCAGAAGGGCCTTGGTGTCGGGTGGTTCGAGGGTCTCGAGAAAGAGCCTGCTGGAGAAAGACACCAACGGGCCATCAGGATGCCCAAAGCGTCCGATCAATTCGGTGTCGGGGGAATCGGAATGGTTTCCCTCGAGGTGGGATGCCTTGATTGAGTAGCGTTGGATGAGGGGCTCTCGAAATTCAATGGTGACCCAACCGGGGGCGTTCCCGGGTCTGGGTTTGGCCTGAGTGAGGAGGAGATCGCCGCCGGAGATGAGGGCGGTGAGGACCATGAGCAGAAGGCGGTATTGTGCATCGTGACGCCGCAGCACTCCGGGTCGTGCCCCGCCATGACACTGGTCCAAAGGGTTGTCCACAGTGGTTTGAAGTTGGGACTCCATTCTCTCGTCACCTCCATGACACGATTGCTGATGGCTCATCATTTGCACCGGATTTGAAGGTCGAGCGATGCCTTTATGGAGCCGCACCATAACCCTTTGCCTCGAGAGGATGCGATAGAAAAGGAATGTCAGAAAGAATCTGTTCATGGAAAGCTACCGTTCCTCCATGATCGAATCGAAAAAGCATCCGATCTTGTTCGAGACCGGTGGTTTTGGGGTTGGTTTAATGGAACTATTGGTGGTGATCGCGATCATCGCGATTCTTGCCGGAATGCGACTGCTTGCGCTTGTCAAGGCCAAGGCGCAGGGCATTGCCTGCAGGAATAAACACAGGCAATTGACGCTGGGATGGCGTCTCTATGAGGAAGACAATGATGATGTGGTCTTGGCCGCGAGGAGCAAGGGCAATACCTATCGAGGCAAGATGGTGCCCGACTGGACGGGCCTGGGCCTCCGCGGGAGGGGCTGGGTGGTTGGGTTTGCAGATGAACGACGATGGAGAACTGCTTCCGGAACTCAGCATTATGACCAGTCCGATGTGGCCCTTTGTCTCGTTCGCGCAGGCTGGTAAGTGTCCCTCTGACACGAGCACGGGAACGGTGCGAACAGGACCCGGCAAGGGGTCACTCATACGGCTTATAAGAAGTATGTCAATTCATATATTATCTCCGGATAACCGTGACGTTTTCTGGATGCAGGAACGCAGTACTCGCCAAATCACGGACTAGGCTGCCCAGATGTCCGCCGATTCCCTAGCGGAAGGTGTAGACCAGCTTGGTGAAAATGCTGTTCTGATCCTGCCGACCGTCAGCGACGCTGTTGTAGACGAGAAACCACTGGACGTCCTGCTTGAATTCCCACCCGTAAATGACGCTCAGGTTGTGAAGGCTGTTGTGGCGGTGCTGGATCGAGGACTTGAGCCACATTCGTTCGGTGAAAAAGTAGTCGAGAATGATCCGGTTTAACCACGCTGTCTGAGATCGTCCGTTGGGGAACTCATTGAAGCGGGTGAAGAGTTCATAACGAATCGGCATTCGCTCAAATGGTTTCCACGGTTTTCCAAAGTTGATTTCGTGATAGTCGGCGGTTTGAAAAACCCCGGTGGCATAACCAATGGTGGTCGATCGCCATTGATCGGAGGTGTGGAAGGTCAGGCTGCCCGAGGTTCGGAGGTTGTCGAAGGGGTCGTGGAAATCATTGAGGTGGGCCAACGAGACTCCAAGATCATTGGGAAAGACGATTCGTGAACTCAGCTGAAAGTCGCGAAGGACGGTTCGGCTCGACGCGTCTTGATAGAGGAGATTGATGGAACTGATTGAGAGCTGCTTGTACCAATGATTATCTGCGTTCTTGAAATAGCGCGCTCTGAGGGATGGGCCGAAAATGTTTCGTCGAAAAATGAGTCCCAGCGTGGGATCGAATTCGTCCGTGATGCCCTCGTAGCTCAGGGAGATGGACCAGGGATAGCGCTCATAACTGAAGGAGCCCAACCCCAGAAAATCAATGCTGTCCTTGCCTCGTAACCCTGGGGGGGCGGCATAAAGATCATCGGCAATCGAACTCTGAAAGGAGAACCGGTAGTCATCGTTGAGGAAAAAGAGACCATCGGCGCTGGCAACTCTCGAATGGCCATCCCTGAACTCAGAGGCGTTGACGTAATAGCCGAGGTTTGATTTTTGTCCGACGTTTTGAACCACTCGGAGGACGCTCGAATTGCCGTCCCGGGTGTTGCCATGGACGGTATCCCCCTGGATGTTCAGAAAAGTGAAGTTGAGGTCCTTATGCTGGCCACTGACCTTGGCCCCGGTGAGGATGTCGCTAAAGCGTCGGCTGTAGTAGAGATTGTGTCGCATGGTGAGCACTTCGGCTCCCTCGCGAAAGAAAGGCCGTCGCTCCGGGAGGAATCGCTCTGTGTCGAGCAGTTCGATCGTATCGGCATCGGCTTCAACTTGGCCGAAGTCAGGGTTGAAGGTAAGGGCGGTAATGATCGAGGGGGTCAGTCGGAAACTCGTGTCCAGTCCTCCTTCGAACGACATCTCTTTGGTTTCCCCGAACTCAAGGCTGCCACTGACGTAAGGGGAGGTTTCCCAGTTTCGAGTGAATTCCGATTCTCCAAGATTCAGCCCGGTGAGATGGCCGAATTGTCTTGGGCGAAAAGAGTCCGTGGGCTCAAAATTCCAGAAACTGTAACGGTCCAGACGAGGATTCCATCGAGTAAAGTTGATTCCCCAGGTTTGGTTGTCCTCCTTTCGGTAGTTCATTGCGCCGAAAGGGATCTTCATCTCAAAGGTCCAACGGTCTTCGAGGATTTGGGCTGCCAATTCCCATTCGGTGGTCCAACCGGTATGCCAGGAGGACCCGGAATACCCCTCACTTCCATCCAGCTTGGTGCCGAGGGGATTGGAGAAGAACCCGTATTTGGTTCGATGCCGATGCCCTGGATCGACGTGGAGCTGGACGAAATCGTCTCCCCGATAGAATCGATCCTCCCGTCTCTCGGTGGCGTGAATATTCGCCATGTCGTCGTCCAGCGCC